>CAZBIK010000308.1:0-4275 GCA_964491955.1 uncultured Ferruginibacter sp. | reverse complement strand
GCAACGGATGAAGCTGTCGGATAAGATCGGCCAGTACAAAAAAGACAATGACATCACCATTTTACAAACCAACCGCTGGAACGAGATCCTGGAAAGGGCCTTTCAAAAAGGAGAAGCGCTTGGACTTACAAAAGAATTCATCATAAAATATTTTGATGCGGTGCACCTCGAAAGTATTCATCACCAGAATAAAGTGATGAATTCCTGATTGGCAAAACGGTCATTACCCACAACACGTTATATGCATACAGCTGAATATACCTTTTCACATAGATCCGTAACCTGTTATTTTGATGCTGATTTCAGGGCACTGGAAGACCTGTTGAAAGAAAGGCACCGTGTCATCCTTACTGATGAAAATGTTTTTAATGAGCATGCAGAAAAACTGGCTGTGTACAGCGTCATAAAATTTGCAGCAGGTGAAACAAACAAGACCCAGGCAACAGTAGATCATATCATCCGTGAATTAATAAAACTGGGGGCTCATAAAAATACTTTTTTAATAGGCCTGGGCGGCGGGGTGGTAACAGACATTACCGGTTATGTGGCTTCCGTTTATATGCGTGGTATACCATTCGGGCTGGTGCCTACAACCATCCTGGCCATGGTGGATGCAGCCATTGGCGGCAAGAACGGTATTGATGTGGGTGTTTACAAAAATATGGTGGGCACCATCTGCCAGCCGGAATTTATTTTTTATGATTACAGTTTCCTGGATACACTCCCGGTAAAGGAATGGATCAATGGTTTTGCCGAGATCATCAAACATGCCTGTATCAAAGATGCATTGTTGTTTGCCAAACTCGAAAGATATTCACTCCATGATTACCAGGCAGACCCGACATTGATCGCAGAGCTCATTGAAAAGAATGTGGAGATCAAAGCACAGGTTGTAACCATGGATGAATTTGAAAAGGGCGAAAGAAAACTGCTGAATTTCGGGCACACCGTTGGCCATGCCCTGGAGAATTTACACGGTATACCACATGGACAGGCGGTAAGTATCGGGATGATCGCAGCCTGCAACCTGTCGGTACAACTGAACGGTTTTCCTGCAAATGATGCAGCAAAGATCGTAAAGCTGCTGGCGAAATATCACCTGCCGGTAGATATTGAAACCGATCATGCAAAAGTTTTTGAAGTGCTGGTCATGGATAAGAAACGGTATAACGACGGCATGCAGTTCATCCTTTTAAAAAGTATTGGCCATGCCGGTATTCATTTTATACCCCTGGCAGAACTGGAAAAACATTTTAAAGAAATCGTATAGTGACCGCAACCATTCAGCCTTCAGTAATTTCAGGAACTATAACTGCAGCTGCTTCTAAAAGCAGCATGCAAAGGGCTTTGGCTGCAGCTTTATTAACAATTGGAGAGACCACGATACAGAATGCGGGACACTCCAATGATGATAAAGCGGCAATAGAGATCATAACTGCACTGGGAGCTGACGTAGTAGTACGGCAAGAGCAGGTTATTGTTAATAGTTTTGGAGTGTTTCCAAGGAGCAACGAGATCAATTGTGGTGAGTCCGGCCTGGCAGTCAGAATGTTCACTCCAATAATTGCATTATGCGATAAAGAAATAACTATAAACGGTGAAGGGAGTCTGTTGTCAAGGCCAATTGAGTTTTTCGAGGAGGTTTTGCCTCAGTTAGGCGTTAGTATTAAAAGTAATGAAGGCAAATTACCGATCACAATAAAGGGCCCTTTACAGCCAAAAAATATAGAAGTGAACGGATCTCTTAGTTCACAATTCCTGACGGGATTATTGATCGCTTATTCCGCTGCGCCTAACCCCATTCTTACCGAGGCGGATGAGATGATGAACAACAATCTTAGTGAGACAGTATGTATAAAGGTTCACGATCTGAAGAGTAAACCTTATATCGATCTCACCCTGGATGTGATGAAAAAATTCGGAATGGACCTACACCTTACTAATAAAGATCATGAAACATTTTGTTTTTACAGGGAACCTGGTGTGGAAAGGAATAGTGGCGGAATCGTTTACATGGTTGAAGGCGACTGGAGTGGTACAGCTTTCTTACTGGTAGCGGGTGCCATTGCTGGCGGAATTACTGTAAAAGGATTAGATGTATTTTCAACCCAGGCAGATAAAGCAATTTTAAAAGCATTGATGGATTGTGGTGTAAATATCTCCATCGAAGAAAAACAAATAACGGTCAATGCCCCTTTGGAAGAAAATGGCAAGGCATTTCACTTTAATGCAACCGATTGCCCCGATCTTTTTCCGCCATTGGTTGTACTGGCTGCTTATTGCCGGGGTACAACAGTGATAGAAGGTGCAGGGCGCTTATTGCATAAAGAAAGCAACCGGGCGATCACTTTACAGCAGGAGTTTAAAAAAATGGGCATCAGCATAAAATTGCAGGATGACCTGATGATGATCGAAGGCGGGGGCGGATTGAAAGGGGCGCATGTTCATGCACATCACGATCACCGCATTGCCATGGCCTGTGCAGTAGCCGCATTGGGGGCAACCGGTGAAACGGTCATTGAAAACGGGGAAGCGGTCAATAAATCATATCCCGGGTTTTATGATGATTTGAAATTGCTGGGCGCTAATGTATCTTTACTATAAACCTATAAACCATTAAACCAATAAACCATTAAACCATTAAACCATTAAACCATTAAACCAATAAACCATTGAACTCATTCGGCCGTATATTTCGTGTACACATTTTTGGCGAATCGCATGGCGATTGTGTGGGGCTTACCATTGATGGCTGTCCAGCTGGGATCCCGCTTTCTGCTGATGATTTTACAAAAGATATTGAAAGAAGAAAACCCGGCGCTTTAGGTACCACGCCTCGTACCGAAGATGATATCCCGTTGATAAAAACCGGTGTGTTCAGGGGTTTAACAACCGGGGCACCCGTTACCATCCTGTTTGAGAATAACAATACCCGTAGCGCTGATTATGAAAAACAGCGTGCCATACCCAGGCCTGGGCATGCCGATTTTGTAGCTACTGTAAAATATGGGGGTTATGCAGATTACCGCGGCAGCGGTCATTTCAGCGGAAGGCTCACGGTTTGTCTGGTTGCTGCCGGTGTCATTGCAAAGAAAATTTTATCCAATGTAAATATTGTTTCTTCCATACTGGAAATCGGAGGCGAAACAGACCGGGAAAAAGGGCTGCAAAAAGCCATTGAAGGAAAGGACAGTATCGGTGGTATTGTTGAATGTACCGTGAGCGGTTTACCGGTTGGCCTGGGTGAACCGTTTTTTGATTCCGTAGAATCCATGATCAGCCATGCCGTGTTTGCCATACCTGCTGTAAAAGGGATTGAGTTTGGTGCCGGTTTTGCAGCTGCAAAAATGTTTGGCAGCCGGCACAATGATGCCATTGAAGATAAAAACGGAAAAACAGTAACCAACCATGCTGGTGGTGTGGTTGGTGGATTAACCAACAGCAATGACCTGGTTTTCCGGATAGCCGTTAAGCCAACTTCATCCACACCCAGGGAACAACAGACCATGAACCTGGAATCAGGAAATGTTGAAAATTTTTCTGTGAAGGGGCGTCACGACCTGTGCATTGCACTCAGGGTGCCGGTTGTACTGGAAGCGGTCACCGCTTTTGTTCTGGCCGACCTGCTGTTGCTGGATCAAAAATTCCCCCGGGTAATTATTTAATCAATCAGCCGCCTGTGGTAATTGACCTGGCCAAGGTGATAATTTAAATGGCCATACAGGTGCAGCAACATATGCATTGTACTAACGGTCGTTCCATGTTTTTCCAGCGGAAAATCTTTTTCCAGATCGGCATCCGTTAACCCGGAAAAGGTTTGTTTCAAAACAAGGATGCAGTTATCTATGTTGATGATCAGGTCCTGGCGGGGTATATTCTTCAGGCTGAATTCATCATCCCGGTGCCTTACATAGCCCGAGTTGCCCAGCGCATTTCCGATAAAATGATTGAGGTTGCCAACAAGATGCAGGCATAAATTGCCGGCACTGTTCCCGATGTTTTCTTTTATTACCCAGAGGTTATCTTCATCTTTGTATGCACTGATCTCTGTTCTGAGTTTTTGAAGGTCTCTTTCAACCAGTTCTGCAATGGTTTCTATAATCATGTTTTTAAGATTTAATTAATATGGTTGTTTTCAGGTAAGGCCGTGTAAACTGCCTCGGGTTACCGTAAATTTAAAAATCTGCACAGTAAACCGGTGTCATTTGAAAACGAATTCTTATCTTGTTTGGGCGGTCAGCATCTTTACAGACCCATCCTCGAAAAGATGTTCTT
>CAZBIK010000307.1:0-4281 GCA_964491955.1 uncultured Ferruginibacter sp. | reverse complement strand
TTGGTTGGGATACAACCCCAGTTCAAACAGATACCGCCGAGGCTTTCCCGTTCTACAATTGCACATTTTTTACCAAGCTGGCTTGCCCTGATCGCTGCGGGATATCCCCCGGGGCCACTTCCAAGTACTATTACGTCGTATGCCATATATAATTTTAGATTTTAGATTGACGATTTTAGATAGTTGATCGTTTGAAAGCCTGTTTATAAAAAAGCAGGCAGGTTGCAAATTTAAACTGAAAGAGGGGATTAGCCAAAAGCTAATTTACCTCACCCTCCACCTCCCTCTCTTTAAGCAGTGGGAGAGGTACATTAAACTTATCCCGGCATCATAATTACCACATCAGCACGGTATATTTTCATCAATCTCAAAAGATATCAGTAATTGCAAAATATATGCTTCACTTCATTCTTCCGGTTCCTTCCATATTGGAGAGGGGTTGGAGTGAGATATTTTAACGTTTTATGATGTACAGCATCGGCATTTCTGTGTATTTTTAAGGATGATTAAAAGGTTGATATTTATTTTTGCGCTGACTGGGTTAGTTATGATCGCCAACTCACAGAGTCCTGCAATTCCCAAATGGAAGATTGAAGATGTGGTCAGTGCCTTTTCTGCCAAAAACGATACCGTGTACGTGGTTAATTTTTGGGCAACCTTCTGTAAGCCCTGTATTGAAGAGATCCCCCATTTTTTACGCCTGGCCGAAAAGTACAAAAGCCGGAAAGTAAAACTGCTGCTCGTCAGCCTCGACCTGCCTTCCTATTATCCTGCAAAGATCGCTGCATTTGCCAAAAAGAATAATTACCATACCAATATCGTTTGGCTGAATGAGACCAATGCCGATCGTTTTTGTCCCATGATCGATCCAAAATGGAGCGGCGCCATCCCCTCGACCATTATAGTTAATAACAGCAACGGCTACCGTAAATTTAAAGAGGAGGAGATGAGTGCTGAAGAACTGGAAAGATCATTGAATGAAGCCATTGGCGGAAACGCCGGGTATCAATTTACAGCACCCATGCATGATGCAGAGGTGCTGGATAAAAATGCAGGAGGTGCCGCATTTATGAAGATCGATTATGTGAGTTTTAAATCAAAGGACAGTGCGGTATATGCGGTGGCTGGCGGTAAGGTAAATGCCATAGCCAGGATCGACGATTTTAAACTGGTGATCATTGAAAAGGACGGGCTTTTTTATACCTATTCAAATTTACAGGCAACCTCTTTAACAAAAGGCGATCAAATTACACAGGACCAGCTGATCGGGTATGCAGGCAGGAATCTGGACGGTGCAGGCCCCGTGGTGGAATTTTACCTGAATGACCGGGAAAAAAGTATTGCCTTATCCCGGGCCAATTTTATTACCCGGAGAGATAAAAAACTAACTGATCATTCTATTGATCTCATTGATAAAGAACCCCAATAATAAAGCCCGGCATTACCGGGCTTTCCTGCGAAATCAATTCAATCTATTGATCAGCGGTTTTATTTTTTCAATCTTTTGATGGTGCAGCCAACACTTTTACTTTCCTTTACTGCTACTTCTTTACCGCTAACCATCTCTTTCATTGCTTCCTGTAAATGTACGCGGTTAACAGCGGTAACATCCGACGGGCTGTCGTCTATGGCTCCATGATAGGCCAGTACCAGGTTCTTATCAAATAAAAAACATTCCGGTGTACGGTTGGCACCAAATGCATCGGCCACTTCGTGGTTCTTATCTACCACATAATTCCATTTATAGTTTTGTTCCCTGGCGTAAGCCTGCATGGCTGCATAGCTGTCATCTTCGCCGCGGTATGCTTCATTGCTGTTTAAGATGATCACGCCGATCTTCATCTTATCTGCAAATTCACTGATGGCAATGGTGCGCTCCTGGTTTTTAACCACGTAAGGGCAGGTATTGCAACTGAACATGACCAAAACGCCGTTTTCTTTCTTTGCATCTTTCATACTCACCTGCTTCCCGGAAATGTCCTGCATTTTAAGATCCGGCTTTGGCATGGGGCTTCCGATCTTTAACGGGTCTCCGCTGGTAAAGGCGAGTGTTGAAAATCCGGCAACAGCCAGCAAAATGTACATTATCTTTTTCATGGTTATAAATTTTACTAAAGTTACTTATTCAGTTACTCAGAGTCAAACCACTCATGTATTTTTTTTAGCCGGTAGGTGAGATTCTTTGGCTTCCCGTTCAACCGCAATGGCCTTCAGCGATTTGATGCTTACATTCAGTTCGAAGCCGATCAGTAAAACCAGGGAATTGATAAAAATAAGTGCCATCAATACAATGATGCTTCCGATTGAACCATACAGGGCATTGTATTTGCCAAAACTGCTCACCAGGTAAGAAAACCCCATGGAAGCGAGGATACACAAAAATGTGGCCAGCAGGGCGCCCGGAGAAACCAGTTTCCATTTTTTATGAACTGCCGGTGCATATTTATAAATAAAAGCAATGGAATAATAAACAAGTATGATGATCACCAGCCAGCGTGCGTAGGCGATCAGGTTTAACCAAAAAGCACTTTTCAATCCGAAAAATTTCAACACTGCGCCCTGCGTGATCAGCAAGATCAGGCTGCTGAGTACCAGTCCGAATATAAGGGTTGTCAGGCGGATGGCGATCCACCTGTTTTGAAATCCGGGTCTTTTGCGGAAACCGATATAATCCTTGTTGAATGACCGCATGATGCCCATCATGGCATTGGATGCAAAAAACAGGGCGAGTAAGAGGCCAAAGGACAACAACCCGAATACCGGTGTATCAAAAAATGTGTCTTTTATGAACCGGATTATATTTTTATTGTGTTCTTCTGCAGGAATGATATCTTTTATAATCAGGGTAAGTTGTTTAAGGATATCGCGTTTATTGATGAAGGGCAGGTTAGGGATCAGGGTAAATAAAAATAAAAAAGAGGGTGGTATGGCCATGATGAAATTATAGGCAATGGCCGAGGCCCTTTCCGTTAACCCTGTTTTTTTTACCTGCCTGTAAAAAAAATAGGCCACATCATACAGGGGCACACCTTCAAAGCCTGGCAGGTACCAATGTTTGCTTTTTTTCAGAATAAAAGCAATGGGTGTTTTGGTGATCAGAATTCTTTCCAGTTTGGTCATTGGTATCTTGATGCTGTTGATGCAAGGTAATACAATTCAAAAAAAGGGGAGATGCGGTTATGCAGGACCGGCAAGCCGGGTTCAGATCAGGGTTTGGCTCTTGCTTTTACCAAACTATCCAGCGCCTGTTGGTAGGCTTTGGCATAAACCAGGTGTTCGGCATAACTGGAAGCAAAATTCGAATAACCGTTGAAATCTGGTTTGGCCACAAAAAAAATATAATTGGTTTGAGGTGCATCCAGCACGGCATCAATGGTTTTGATGGAGGGGGTGCAGATCGGGCCAGGCGGTAATCCTTCGTGCTGGTATGTATTGTAGGGCGATTGATTGTTGAGGTGCCCAAACAGGATCCTGGTGAGTGCAAAATCTTTAATTGCAAATTTAACGGTAGGGTCGGCCTGTAATTTCATGCCTTTTTCTATCCTGTTGAGGTACACACTGGCAATTTTTCCTTTGTCATCCTGTTTATTGGTTTCCTCTTCCACAATACTGGCCAGGGTGTACACCTGCGCCGGTGTAAGTTTCAGGGCACTTGCTTTTGCCCTTCTTTCTTCATTCCAGAATTTTTCTTTTTCTGCATGCAGTTTATCCAGGATCTTTCCGGGAGGCGTGTTCCAGTAAAAACTGTAGGTATTTGGGATCACCGTTGTCAGCAGGGTATTGTTATCAACGGCATATTTTCTCAATGTTTCCGGGTTGGTCAGTACCTCCATCACCGATGCAGAATCGGCTTCAAAACCGGTGGCAATTTTTTGTGCCAGGTCTTCGGGCAACCTGAGTTTATTGATGACCAGGTTCACCGGTGACTGGCTGCCGGAACGGAGCATGCGCACCAAACCCAGTACACTGGTCCCTTTACTTACCCGGTAACGGCCTGCTTTTACCTTAGCAGGATATTTTAATTGTTTGGCTGCCAGGTCGAAAAAAAAAGTATTGCCGATGATCTGTTGTTCGATCAGTGATTGCCTCACTTCACTGTAAACCGTACCAGTTCTGATATAAAAATAATTGCCTGCGGGAGCAGAAACGGTTGGGCCCAAAAGCTGCCAGGCTGCATAACCGCCAAATAAACCTATGATCAAAAAAATGCCAAAGAATATTTTCTTCTTCATAAACAAAGTAAATTAAAAACCCCGTCATTATCCGACGGGGTTCAAAATT
>CAZBIK010000306.1:0-4287 GCA_964491955.1 uncultured Ferruginibacter sp. | reverse complement strand
GTGCAGAAATTATATCTCAGAAAAATACAGCCCACCTGGAATGATTATTATATCGTCACCATACTCGGAGATGCTCATTTCAGGTCCAAAACGGCATTGGTAAGGCATTTTATCAGTGGCCTTGCCTATAAAAATGTAATTGACCTGGGGGCCAACGACGGGCATTTCAGTTCCTTATTTGCACCGGATAAAACAGTTATAGCAACAGATGCCGACCCCAACTGTATCAATGACCTGTACCGAAAGACAAAACAGGATGGCCGCGAAAACATTTTAGCGCTGGTAATTGATTTTACGTCTCCATCACCCGCCATCGGCTGGAACAATACCGAAAGGGGATCGGTCACATCAAGACTGAAAGCCGACCTGGTACTGGCCCTGGCGCTGGTGCATCACCTGGCCATTGCCAAGAATGTTCCGTTGCAATTGATCGCAGGATGGCTGCAGCCGATGGGGGAGCACCTCATCATTGAGTTTGTGCCCAAATCGGACGAAAAGGTAAAATTGCTCCTGCAAAACCGTAAGGATATTTTTGAGAAATACGATATTGAAAATTTTAAAACCATCTTTTCCACTGCATACCATATCATAAAAGAAGAAAAAGTTGGCAATACAGACAGGGTATTGTTCTTAATGAAAAGGAAATGATGAAGCTGCTGAAAAAAATACCTTTCTTTTTATTGCTGCTGGTGCTGTTCTTTTGCCTGCATGGCAGCCTGGAAAATTATGGCTATGTTGGTTTAAAGGAAGTGGTTGTTGTTGGACTGCTGATATTATTTTTTATTGCCCTGTTCTTTTTGCTGGTGCATTTTTTTACCCGCAATTATATATTGACCTCCCTCATTACTTTTTTTATTGCAGGCTGGTATTTGTTTTTTGGCGCCATCAAGGATTTTTTAGCCGGCGTTCCTGCCCTTTCATTCCTGCAGGGATATTTTGTGATCATCCCCTTTCTGCTGTTTCTTACCATATGCTGGATACTTTTTTTGAAAAGAAAAAAGCAGGTACATCCAAAATTGTTTTTTTACCTGAACCTGTTGATGATCATTTATTGTATGCTGGATGCTGTATTGATCATACAGAAGCACCAGGCTCAGCCTCCGGGAAAAACAACCTATGTACATTTTGATCATAAAAAGGTAAAACAGAAACCGGATATTTACCTGTTGGTTTTTGATGAATACCCGGGCTATAAAAGCCTGGCTGATAGCTTTGGTTTTGCCAACGACAGCCTTTACCGTTTTCTGAATACAAAAGGATTTGATATACTGCCTGTATTCTCCAATTATGCATTAACTGCATTCAGTATGTCTTCCATCTTTAACATGCAGTATGTACAACCCGGTTATGACCCGCTGCAGTTAAGCCAGCGTGATTTCCAGGTGCGAACCGGTGAGATCAGGCATGCTGCCGTGTTTGATATTTTTAAAGATATGGGTTACCGGTTTAATAATTATTCCATATTTGATATCCACGACCTGCCCGGGCTTTCCAATAACAGCCGTTTTGTACCGGTTCATTCCATCATGCTTACTGATAAGATCTTTCATAACCGGTTCATGCGAAACTCATTTTGGTTCATCAAATCATTCCCGCTGTGGTCAAAAAAAATATTGTTTGAGCATGATGTGAACAACCTCAAAGCACAGGAAATGACCGTTAAAACCGCAGCAGTTAAAAATGAACAGCCGGTTTTTTCATATGCCCATTTTTTTCTGCCGCATTTGCCGTTCTACAGGGACAGTACCGGCAAATACAACAGCATTGAGTACATTGCCGATGATGCCCATGTGCATAAGGACAGGTTTTTATCACACCTGAAATATACCAACAGGGTCATTACAGCATTGGTTGAAGAAATTACCCGGAACGACCCCTATGCCATCATGATTATCATGAGTGATCATGGTTTTAAGAACTACAGCAACAGGCAGCTTTATGAACCTTTAAATTTTGACAATATCTGTGCGGTCAGGTACCCGGGCCATTCTTTGCTCCCTTTCCGGGAAAAATGGAGCATGGTGAATTTATTTCCGTACGTTTTCAATAGTTTTTATAACCAGCAGATACCTTACCTGGCCGACAGCTCAATTGTACTCCGTTACTGATACCTGCCCGCTAACGAATAAGGTTTTATTTTTGAATAAATATCATACATGCAGATACTGAAAAAAATACCGGCCTTCCTGTTCCTGCTCGTATTGTTCTTTTGCCTCAATGGCAGTGCGGAAAACTACGGGTACCTGAATGTATATGAAGTGACAGAAGTTGCGCTGATCACCCTGCTTTGTATGGCCATATTTTTTGCGGTTACCTGGCTGATCACTAAAAATTATTTGTTTGCTTCGCTGGTAACATTTTTTATTGCCTTGTGGAACCTGTTCTTCGGCGCTATTCATGATGTGATCAAGTCATCTTCATTTTTACAGTTCCTGCAATCCTATACGGTCATCATACCTGTATTGATCGTAATTAATATTTTGGTGATCCGCTGGTTAAAAAAGAACAAACAACTGTATTCAAAGCTGTTTTTATACCTGAATATCCTGTTCCTGGTTTTTTGTATAACCGATACAGTAAGAATGATCAATAAGCACACACAGTTTAAAAAGATAAAGTTTACAGCATCTGTTCCTTTCGATCAGTCCAAAGTAACCCATAAGCCCAATGTTTATTTTTTACTTTTTGATGAGTATGCCGGTTATAAAAGCCTGGCCGACAGTTTTGGTTTTAAAAACGACAGCCTGTACCGTTTTCTCAAACAAAAAGAATTTACCGAACTGCCCACATTTGCCAATTACGATTTTACGCCGTTCAGCATGTCGTCCATCTTTAACATGCAGTATGTACCCGAAAATTACCGGAAACGATCCCTTACCCAGCCGGATATACAGCAACGCTTTGGCGAGATCAGGCATGCACAGGTATTTTCCATTTTTAAAAACCTGGGATACCGCATTGTAAATAATTCCATCTTCGATATCAAAGACCATCCTTCATTGTACAGGTATAATGGATTATTTCCCATGCATGCAACCCTGCTCACCAATAAGATATTTCACAAGCGGTTGATCAAAGATATCGGCTGGTGGTTTGTTACCGGGAAATTTGAGATCCCCTATTTAAAGAACATGTACCTGTACCGGAAAGATGAGTACAATGTGCAGGTAGAACAAAAAGTAATGGAAGCGGCAGTTACCAATTCTGCCCAACCAACATTTTTCTATGGCCATTTATTCCTTCCGCACGGGCAGTTTTACCGCGACAGCACCGGTGCATTCAATACGGCCGATAAAATACTTGACCTTAAGTATCTAGAGGATAAATCACTCTACCTCTCTTATTTAAAATATACCAATAAGGTTATCAAAAAGCTGGTAAATAAAATAGTTGAAAACGACCCAACTGCCATCATCACCATCATCAGCGACCATGGTTTTTATGATTACGGCAGCAACGGTGACTTTGATCCCTATAATTTTGACAGCATCTGCTTTCTGCGTTTACCCGGGGCTAAATCCGACAGCAGCAATTTGCCCCGGAGCAATGTGAACTTTTTCAGATACCTGTTCAATGCCGGCTATGGTCAAAACCTGCCTTATGTAAAAGACAGTACCGTTTTTGTCACAGAAGACCCGGCAGTACTCAGGTAAACATTTTGTGCAGTTTCCTGCCTCGCAAGGCCTGCTGGCAGGGCCAAAAAAATGCAAAGCATTTTCCCTTGTGCCTTAGTGCCTTTGTGGCTAACCTGTTTTCACAGCAAAGCTGTGAAAACCCCCTTCCTTTTAATATGCTATCTGTAATAATCTGCCAAAATTGCACATTTCCCCAAATGGCATAATCATTGCCATTTCCTCTCTGAACATAATAAAATATATATCATGGGAAAGATAATAGGAATTGACCTCGGAACCACAAACAGTTGCGTTTCCGTAATGGAAGGCAATGAACCGGTAGTAATTGCCAATGAAGAAGGCCGCCGTACAACCCCGTCGGTAGTAGCTTTTCTTAAAAATGGCGAGCGTAAAGTGGGTGATCCTGCCAAGCGCCAGGCCATCACCAACAGCCAGAACACCATCAGCAGTGTGAAGCGTTTTATGGGCCGCCGTTTTGATGAAGTGACCGAAGAGATCAGCCACTGGAGCTATAAAGTAGTAAAAGGTGACAATAATACCGTTCGTATTGACATAGATGGCAGGCAATACACCCCCCAGGAGATCAGTGCTATGGTACTTCAGAAAATGAAGAAAACAGCCGAAGATTACCTCGGAGCAGAAGTGACCGATG
>CAZBIK010000305.1:0-4290 GCA_964491955.1 uncultured Ferruginibacter sp. | reverse complement strand
TAATCAATGCTTAATTGCAATACCGGAATTTTTGCATCCGGGTACATGTGCCTTACTACTGTCCAGGTTCCATGGTCCAGGCCCCAGTCATGATCAAGTTCCACTTTAGCGGAATGTATCAATGCCACTGTTTCTTTTGCCAGTACAGGATTACCTGGCGCAGGATACTGTACTGCAAAAAGTTCTTCTGGAAACCCGCCAAAATCATGAATGGTTTTTGGAAAGTCCATGGCTGTTATTTGCGTGCCTTTGGTGAACCAGTGTGCCGATACTACCAATACCGCTTTGGGAGTTGGGATCTCTTTTGCCATTTGTGTCCACCTGCGGCTGAATTCAGTGTCTTCAATGCCGTTCATGGGTGAGCCGTGGCCAATGAAGAGAACGGGCATTAACTGTTCCTGCTCATGTAAGCCACCTGTAAAATTTTTAAATGCTGATAATGTTGTCATAGCTGCTGCACCTGTTATAAGTGTTTTAATAAATTGTTGTCTTTTCATGTAATGTCGGATTTTATATTGTTTTCCACAAAGGGCCGGCTTTTGTTTCTGTCCGTCTCACTTTATTTTGCCGTTCCATTTCCTGTAAGATGGCTCCGGCTTCTTCCATTGTTTTATGAAAAAATACTGCAAATTCTTTAAGCGTAAGGGTATTATATCCTTTTAATATCGTTTCATATGAGGACGGCGTTGCCTTTACCGGCTTACCCGGCACTAATTTCAGCAGCGCATCTTCATAAACCTGGTATGGCTTGCTTCCATATACTTTAAACCGGTTGTCATCTCCATCAATAAAATAAATAGTGGGAAATCCTCTGACGCCCCATTCTCTTGCCATCGATAGATCTTCCTCAAATAATTGCTTTGCCTTGTTCCGGTAATCAAATTTGAATTGGATATGATCTAAGCGAGTATCCTTAGCGGCCTGCACCAGGTGTTCAAGTTTTGTAATATTTTTTTTCTCTGTGAACACCATTTCCTTTATTCTTCTCAGGAATTGATCTGCTTTATAACTGCCCTGTAATTGTGCCGCTTTAAAGGCAATAGCAGGAGGGTAAGATGAATGTAAAGGATCTTCGTTCCAAACATCGCCATCAATAGGCATCTGGTAATAAGCACTGGCTTCATCCCAATGATGTGCCACACTCTCCGGTCCGTTCACATCGCTTCCGCCGTATTCGCTCCAGCTTTTCAACAAGCCACCCATCCGGTATTCAATGTCAAAATATTCCCCATACTCTTGTTTCAACTTCCTAAGTTGTGGTTCGATACCCCAACAGGAAGAACAAATTGGATCGGTAAAGTATAAAAGCTTTACCGGTTTAGTAACTATCGTATTGTTACTTTCATTGGAAGCCTGCGGTATTTCACAAATCCCGGTTTCCATATCACAATTCATCAAATCTCTATTTTCAGTTTGCATGTTTTTAAATTTTAAGTTGTCAATACATTTTTAATCCTTGCCGCTCCTGTTATAATGGTTTGTATAAATGTTTTTCGTTTCATATAAAGTTAAACAGGGTGGAAGCCCGGCGTAGACCCCGATTGTAAAATTCCCGGCACCGTTCTTCCTACACCTGGTTTTTCAACTTTCTTTTAAATAATTTTTTAGTTTATTGAAAAATTCTTTAAGCCGGGTCTTGTACAGGCCTAAGTGTTGAAGTTGCTATTGGCCCATTCCCCTGCAACAAATAATCAACCGAATACCTGCCACTACCTGTGATCAGCAATATTACATATACCAGTAAATACTGCAAAGAAGGCTCCTGTTTGCCATAAGGATCGGAACCATGAATGATGAATGCTGCAACCAGCATGGTAATGATCAACGGAATTACAGCCAGCCTGGTTCCAAAACCAGCGATGATCAACAGGGAACAAAACACTTCAGCAAATACAGCAAGTCCTAACGAAAGTTCCGGGCTCATGCCCATTACAGGCGGAAATTGTACTGTGGTCCCGGAAAAAAGCATTATCATTTTGGGTATGCCATGTGTTAACATCAATGCTGCTATTCCCAATCTTGCCAGCAACAATGCTATATCCGTTGCGGCAGCAGCTTTATTTATATTCATTATTTTTTTCATTGTATATTTTTTTTAAAATAAGTTTCCTTTTGCTACTGCACGAGGAAGTCTATATACTAAATCCTGATTTATTGTGCCAGGTAACCGCCATCAGCAGCATAGTAAGCACCGGTTACAAAAGAAGATTTAGAAGATGCCAGCCAAAGAATCAGTTCTGCAATTTCTTCCGGTTCGCCCAACCGCCCGATCGGATGCAAACCCACCAATGCGTTCATGGTTGCTTCATCCAAAGAATTTAAAAGCGGTGTTTTTATATATCCGGGCCCAACAGAATTGATGCGGATATTTTTATCGCCGTATTCCAGTGCAGCCGCTTTTGTTAAGCCAACCACACCATGTTTTGCAGCTACGTATGCCGGTGAAAACCTGGTACCGGCCTGTCCTAAAATAGAAGCGATGTTAATGATGCTGCCGCCTTTTGGCAACATGGCAGGGATCTGGTAACGCAACCCATAGAACACACCCGATAAATTTATGTCAATTACCTTTTGCCATCCATCTACCGGGTATTCGCCGGTCACGCCCAGCGGCCCGCCAATACCTGCATTGTTCACCGCTACATCCAGGGAACCGTATTTTTCAACAGCTTGTTTTACCAGCGCCTCGTTGTCTGCCGCCCTGGATGAATCTGCTTTTACAAAAAAAGCTTCCCCACCCGATTTTTTTATTTCTTCCACTACACTGTTCCCGTTTGCATCACTGATATCCGATACGATCACATTGGCTCCTTCTTTTGCAAAAAGCAACGCTGCTGATCTGCCGATACCCGAACCTGCACCGGTAATGATGGCTGTTTTATTTTCCAACTGTTTCATAATGTTTTGTTTTATTGGTTAATTAAATAGATTGACTTTCTCATACAATTATTGTACAAACTCTCCATCTGCTTTAATGCGCACTTCATTGCTGATCATTGGCGGCGGAAAGCCATTGCCCAGGTTGAAATCAGCACGGTTGATGACCCCGGTAACCTGGAAACCGGCAGTCTGTTTTTTGTTCATTTGATTTACCACAGTACCGGTATACTTCAGGTCCATGGTTACCTGCCTGGTAACACCATGAAGGTTCAGGTCGCCGGTTAGCTTATATTTATGTTTACCCGCCTTCTTTATAGAAGTACTTTTAAAGCTCATAACAGGATATTTTTCCACATCAAAAAAGTCTGCGCTTTTCAGGTGATTATTCCTTGCTTCAACGCGGGTGTCAATGGAAGCGGTTTTAGCTGTGAGTTCAAATGACGCATCACTAAAGTCGGGTTTGGATGATTTAACAGTTACGTCGATATCATTGAACGTACCTGAAACATCAGTAATGCCCAGGTGCGTTACGGTAAAACCAAGTTGTGAGTGTGCATCATCGTTTTGCCAGTTTGAAACAGCCATTGTAAAGGCGGTCAACGAAATAAAGGCGGCGAGAATAAGAGTAATTTTTTTCATTTTAATTTTGTTTTTGTTGTTATAAAGAATAATTAATTGTGCAAGATTTTCCAACCAGCTAACCAGTTGTAATTGTATTTCATACCTATTTGAATTAGCATTAGCTGCATGTTCTCCAATGTTCTGCTTACTGATAAATCACCCGCAATAATTGGATTAAAACCTGCTGTAGCTACCACTTCAGCAACTGTTTGCAAGGCTTCTTTATCATTACCTGCTATGAAAGCATCTGCCTGTTTGCCATCAATAACGGGTGTTGAAAAATCGGCTGCAAATGTGGTATTGAATGCTTTGATCACTTTTGAACCAGGTAAGCTTTTTTGCAACTCTTCTGCAGCACTGGTACCTGGTGCTGTAACCAGTCCATCGTATGTTTCATTCAAAGGATTTGCGATAGAGATCACAATTTTTTGATTGGCCCGAGCCGGCTTTTCATAGTTGGTCGGCAAAGTAAGTGAGTCTTTTACAGAAACAATTGTCTGCTGGGAATTGTCGGCGATGGTAGCGGCCAAGGCCATGGTGAATTCTGTCAATTGATTGTCGGCCACGGCTTGATTAATCAGACCGATGGCTTCCGCCCGCGCACTACCCATGGTGGCGCCAGAAAAAAGCATTTGTTTGGCGTGCGCTTGGCCGACCGAATTGACTAATCGCTGCACATTCTCCTGGTCAAGAATAATTCCCAGTTTAGCCACGGGAATGCCAAACAGTGCCCCTTCAGTGGCGGCAAAGCGCAAATCGCAAGCATTGGCCAGAAGGCAGCCGCCACCA
>CAZBIK010000304.1:0-4292 GCA_964491955.1 uncultured Ferruginibacter sp. | reverse complement strand
TAAGGCGTATCATTAATGGTTCCACCCGGGTTGATCGTTGCTTTATCCCCCTTAAATATTGAAAAAAAGATCAAAAAGAAAAAAGCAGAAGTAAAAATATACATCCGGATGGGATTGACATAGCTGGCCCTCCTGCCGATCATATATTCTTTTGGCAAGAATCCCGGGCGGATCATCAGGTATTTCAATGTGCTGAAGAATTTCCCGTCAAAATGGGTGATATCCCTGAAAAAATGGGAGACCAGGTCCCATACTGATTCCTTGACCTCTATATTCTCCTGCCCGCAAATATGGCAAAACCTGCCCTGTACTTCAGTACCGCAATTCAGGCAGTCTTTCTCCTTACGTTCTTTAAGCCGGCTCATGTACATTAATTTTGTTAAAAATAATAAAGTTTAGCGGCTTCCCCATTAATGGCATAATTTACGTTAATAAAAGTTAGTTTATTTTTGAAAATGAAAAACTGGAAAATGATCAAACCCGCTGTTATTATATTATTGGCCCTTGCAGGCGCTTCCACCCTGCATGCACAATATTACTATAATGATATCATTAACAATAAACAGGTGATGGCCGAACTGGCCTTATTGAAGGAGAAAAAAATAAGGGGGGTTAAAATTACCTCGCTTGAAGCCACGGGAGAAGAAAGTGAAGGATTCATTTGTCAGAAAAAGATAAACAGGGATTTTACCGAAGTGGAAATATATACCGAAACCAATGAATCATACCCCAACACGTTCATCTCCTATTATACCCAAACGGGGCTCCTGCAAAAAACAGTTGATTCGTCAGAAGCAGGTGCTACAACGGTGATATATACCTACGATGCGGCAAACAGGCTTGTTTCGATCAATTCCTCAAAACATTTTGCAACGGATGATGATGCCGGTGTTGTTTTTGAAAAGCACGGGTATCATTACAATGCTTCCGGAATACTGGAACAGATGATCCTGGTTAAGAACAACCGGGATACTACCCTGTATTTTTTCCAGGCTGATGAAAAAGGGAATATTGCCATAGAAAAAAATTCAAAAACAGCCGAGATCTATTATTATTACTACAATGGCAATAACCAGCTTACCGAAATTGTACACAGTTACAGCAACAAGAAAAATCCCTTTACAGAATATACATTTGAATACAATGAAGCGGGCCAGCTGGTTAAGATGATCAGTTTTGAAAAAGAAGGGGCCTACTATTTTACCTGGCGGTATAATTATGAAGATGGTTTGCGTTCTGGCGAACGTTGCTACTCCCGGGAAGGCAAGATCATGGGATCGGTAGAATACCTGTATAAATAATTCGGGACAGCACCCTTAAAATACAAAAGGTGAAAATTAATTTTCACCTTTTTTTATTCTGTACTCGGGAACGGAGTTGAACCGTCACTCGCATTACTGCGAACAGGATTTTAAGTCCTGCGTGTCTACCAATTCCACCACCCGAGTGTACTGGTGAAAAAAAATCCCGACGAGTCGGGATCTGTTTTTGAGCGGAAGACCGGGCTCGAACCGGCCACCTCGACCTTGGCAAGGTCGCGCTCTACCAAATGAGCTACTTCCGCGATTGACGTTTAAAGTTTAAACGTTTAAAAGTTTAAGGTTGAAAAACCTTTAAACCCTGAAACCCATAAACCCTGCAACGATTGAAAAAGAACTGTACCTATTTTTCGGAGGGCAAAAATAAGCGTTGTAATGCTACTATAAAAATTTTATTTGTAAGTCGGGTTATACTGGGTATTGGTTGGTACTTCAACCTTTGGTCTGCCCTTATAACGGTGAGTGTATAAATTATAACATCCGCCCAATACAAAGGCCAGCACTAAAAATACCTGGCAAAACCAGATAAATCGTGATGTAGATACCCAGTTGTGCGTAAAATCCTTATGTCTGTTGTCTATAACTTCGTGATTCATTGTATTATAGTTTGCGTTGCAAAAATAAGGCCTGTGAGCCAAAAAAAATTATTTACCCCCAATAATTTCCAAAAAGGTTTTTTTCTTTTGTATAAAATAGGCCCAAACCACAGAGCCATTATATAAACCGTTGAGTTTCCCCCCTTTTTTCACCGGGAAAACCGACCGGTTTTGTTTGGTAAACAGCCAGCCGAAAAAATGAAAATGGGCCTTGCAAACAGAAAAAAAATAGCCACTATCACCCCTCAATAATTCCCGCCAGGCAGCAATTGCATCCAGCAATATCCGGAACGGGATCTTCCACCAAACCGATGAAGCCGGAAGATTTTTATACAGCATGACCAGGTTATTGCGGAAATTCAGGAAAGTTTTACGGCTGTTTCCCCTTGGCAAAGTACCGCCGCCCACATGATATACTACTGAAGCCGGCTGCACATATACAGTATAACCGGCCAGTTGCATCCGCCAGCAAAGGTCAATTTCTTCCTGGTGTGCAAAAAAGAATTCATCCAGTCCGCCCAGTTGGTGGTAAACAGATGACCGCACAAAAAATGCCGCACCGCTTGCCCAGAAACAGGGTTCCGCCGTATCATACTGCCCGGTATCTTTTTCACAGAGGTCAAATATCCTTCCTCTCATAAACGGGTATCCGAATTTATCGAGCCAGCCGCCGCCGGCACCAGAATATTCAAACTGGTCCCTGTGATCATAGGCCAGTATCTTTGGCTGGCAGGCTGCTATGGTTGAATCCGATTCCATTAAACTGATCACCGGGCCGATCCAGTTGGGGGTAACTTCCACATCACTGTTCAGCAATACATAATAATCGGCCGTAACCTGCTTCAATGCCCGGTTGTAACCACCGGAAAATCCTTCATTGTGACTATTCTGTATGATGGAAACCTGCGGGAAATTTTCCTTTACATACTGAACAGAATCATCAGTTGAAGCATTATCAGCAACAATGATCTCCGTACCGGGGTATAAATTGGCTGTAACCGATGGCAGAAATTTTTCCAGGAATTTTCTCCCGTTCCAGTTCAGGATAACAATGGCGATGGCAGGTTGTGTCATTTATAGATCAGCTTCAGCGTCGTACAAACATACTTATATTGTATAACTTATAACCGGTAACTCCTGACTAATTTCTTATTTTTACTGCATGTTTAATTCCCTGCTTAACTGGCGAAGCGTACTGGCACTCATTGCAATTGTCATTGTAACAGGCACCGTCTTTTATTCCAATCACCTGGCAAAGAAAATTGCTGTTGAAGAAAAGATCAAAATTGAACAATGGGTGGAAGCATCCCTGGAAGTGGCCAACCTTACAGATACATCCCTGAACCTGGCCATCAGGGTTCTGACCGAAAACAGTAAGGATATCCCGATGATCCTGGTAACTGAAAAGGACAGTATCATGGACCACCGCAACCTCGATTCCATTAAAGTAGCACGGGAAAAAGATTACCTTACTGATAAACTCGCCGAATTTAAAAAATTAAATGCCCCTATTGAATGGATCAACCCCTTCGATTCCTTACAAACCAACCGGGTTTTTTATGGTGAATCTAAACTGCTGAAACAGGTGAGGTACTACCCCATTGTACAGCTGATCATTGTAGCCCTTTTTATCATCATTACCCTCATCGCCATTTCAACCCGCAATAAATCTACCCAAAACCAGGTATGGGCCGGCATGGCCAAGGAAACCGCACACCAGCTGGGCACACCACTAACCTCTTTGCAGGGCTGGGTGGAAATGCTGAAAGAAACGCCCGGACTGGAAAAGGTGGTACCCGAAATGAGCAAGGATGTGGAGCGGCTTAAACTGGTGAGCGACCGCTTTGGAAAGATCGGCAGTACACCGCAACTGGAACTGATGGATATCATTGTACAGGTTGAGCAAATGGTGGGTTATATAAAACGCAGGTCACCGGAAAGTGTAAATTTCCAGGTCAATACCTATGGCGAAAAGGAAATAAAAGCCATGATCAACGGCCCGCTGTTTGACTGGGTGATCGAGAATTTATTAAAGAACGGGCTGGATGCACTGGAAGGCAAAGGAAATATCAGCATCATTATTAAAAATGAGACCACACAGGTGATCGTGGATGTAACCGATACGGGCAAGGGCATTAGCAAAAAAAATATTGATAAAGTGTTCAAACCGGGTTTTACCACCAAAAAACGTGGCTGGGGGCTGGGTTTAACCCTTTGCAAACGCATTATTGAACAGTATCATAAAGGAGAGTTGTTTGTAAAACAATCGGAACCGGATAAGGGTACCACATTCAGGATAGTTTTAAGGAAATAATCT
Source organism: uncultured Ferruginibacter sp. (assembly GCA_964491955.1). Classification (GTDB taxonomy): domain Bacteria; phylum Bacteroidota; class Bacteroidia; order Chitinophagales; family Chitinophagaceae; genus Ferruginibacter. The sequence continues at coordinate 60 of CAZBIK010000304.1, read as the reverse complement.
TTTACATTTGCATTCCTGAAAACGTTTAATTCGTTTAAGGGTTTAAATCGTTTAATAGGT
>CAZBIK010000303.1:0-4298 GCA_964491955.1 uncultured Ferruginibacter sp. | reverse complement strand
CCTGAGGGCGAAGCCCGCACCAAAAACCCCGTTTTCTCCGGGAGACAGTTCTGAATAATTTAAATATTGGGTTCCCAGCTGCAGTTCGGCCCATTTGTATTTGGGATTTATGCCAAAACTGTTCATGGGGTTGGTGATGAACTGTCCGAAGTTTTGTTTTTTGATCCCGGCATAGGGCCCGGCAAAATTGGTGGGTATGGCGGCAAAATTAAAATTGAACGGCAGGCTGAAATCCTTTCCGAACTTAAAATTGGGAGAAAAGTTAAACCGTACCTGGTTCCAGGGCCTGCGGGCATTATAACCTGTCCAGCCGGAAGGGTTGCGACTTAGCCCATAACCCTCATAAGTTATACCCATGGTTCCGCTGATGTTTAATTTTTCCTTTACCTGTGCTTCCTGCGCTTTGGATTTGGATATGACCAGGCAAAGAAAAAAAACAACGGTTAGAATTTTTGTTTTCAACATATTGATCAGTTTGGGTTATACCCTTTATAATAATTTTTTTTCTCGCAGAGGTCGCAGGGGTGCGGAGATCGCAGAGGATCTTTGTTGCATGTGTTTCTCTGCTTCCTCTGCCCCTCAGCGTTCCTGCGTGAAATCTTTTTTGTTTCTCGCAGAGGTCGCAGGGGAGCGGAGAACGCAGAGGGGTCTCTGTTTTTCCTCTTCTTGCTCTGCTCCTCAGCGTTCACTGCGTGAAATCTTTTCTCTGTTTCCTCTGCGTGAAACAATTCAACTTCCCTCAACATAACCATTTGCAATTCTTTTAACACCATCCTTTAATATCTCCACATTAAAATTTATCAGTAATCCGATATTGATACCCGTAAACCGCAAATAGGTAAATGTCTGCATTGATGCTACAGGAGCTAATGATTCTACTGATTTTATTTCAACCAGTACTTTATTTTCAACAATTAAGTCTGCCCTGAAGCCAATTTCCATTTTTACATCTTCAAAAATTACCGGGACAGATTTTTGCCGTTCTACTTTTAAGCCTCTTTTAAATAACCGGTAAGCTAACAATTCTTCATATACACTCTCAAACAAACCCGGACCAACAGCTCTGTGTATGTAAATGCTTTCTTCCAAAATGATTGATGTTACTTCATTGATTTTCATAACGTAGGTTTTTATTGTTTTACAAAAGGGTTGCTTTTTTTGTTTCTCGCAGAGGTCGCTGAGGGGCAGAGAACGCAGAGGTTCTTTGTTTCATGTGTTTCTCTGCTTCATCTGTCCATCAGTGTTCACTACGTGAAATCTTTTTTGTTTCTCGCAGAGGTCGCAGGGGTGCAGAGATCGCAGAGGGGTCTCTGTATTTTTCTCTGCTGCCTCTGCCCCTCAGCGACCTCTGCGTGGAACCTATTTCTTCTTGATCACAAAATCAAAACAGGCGATCACTTCGCATTCCTTACAATCATTATCCCTGAATATGAATTTTACACAGATCTTTCCCTTCAGTTCACAACAGTCAATTTTTGGTACCGGCGGTAAAATAAAGTTGATGCCGATATTGGTACCGTTAGGAATGTTGATCTGGCTTCCGTTATTCCATACCACTTCCCTTGGGTTCTTATATGCGCCGGCTCCGCTGCCGTTAAATGAAGGCGCAGTGGTTCCGCCAAACATGGTGATTAAACCGGGGGCTGCACCGATATTTGAAGCCGATGCAATACTTGCCCAGGTAAACGGCAGGTTTACACATTTCATACACTCTTTGTCATAATTATCAGTAATGGTATAGCTAACCACACTGGCTCTTACTTCGGTAATATTAGCCAGTGCCAGGCCATTGATGGTAAATGTTTGCGCAGCCACGGTGGCGTTGGGTAACTGCGTATGATCGTATTTTACAGTGCCTGTTTCAGCCTTTATTTCATACGGGCAGCAATCTTTTTCATCACAAACGGTCTTGAATTTAATGACACAACTGTCGCAGATGGTATTGCCGCACCAGCCATACAGGGTTACAGTGTATGTTCCTGACTGGTTGGGTATAAATGTCAATGGCAGTGTGCCGGTGATCGCTGAACCAACCGGTGGCTGCAAACTGTACGTTACGGCAGCATTGCATTTTGCATCGGCACATAAATAATTTGCGTTTACGGTAACCGGTACTTTACATTTTACATCCAGTTGCTGCCCGCACCTGAATGATTTGGTATTTTCATTGATGGTGACCGTTTGTTCTCCCCATTTGCTGCCCTTACAACTGCAGTCAGCACATTTCACTTCAAACTTAATGATACAGCTGTCGCATATCTTATCACCGCACCAGCCGTACATCGTTAATACATATACGCCGTTTTGTGTGGGCGTAAAGGTGTACGCCGGCGGCAGGGTGCCGGTAACCGGCGGCCCGGATGGCGGCTGCAGGCTATAGGTAACTTTGGGCGGACAGGCAGGATCTATGCAGAAATAATTTGCATTCAGCGTATAGGGTTTGTTGCAATCCAGCTTGTAGGTCTTGCTGCAGTTTAGGCTGATGGTTTTTGGATCGGTAACAACCGGGGGGTTCCCGGTCTTACCCAAAGCCGGGTCATCTACCGGCAACTTATCTGTTTTTCCCGGGGTTAATGTGATCTTATCCCATTTGCTTTCCTTGCAATCGCATTTTTTACAATCAACAATGATGTCGATGATACAGCTGTCGCATATCTTATCGCCGCACCAGCCATACATGGTAAGTATATAGGTGCCGGTCTGGCTGGTGGTAAACGTAAGTGTACCCGTTCCCGTTATCGCCGGGCCGGTTGGCGGTTGCAGCGAATAAGTAACTTTCCCGGGGCAGCTGGTATCCTTACATACATAAGATGAGCTGATGGTATAGGTTTTATTGCAATCCAGTTTTTGGGCAACTTTGCAATTTAAAATGATGGGGTTGCCACCCTGCGGCACATTGGCTTTCGTTTTATTCAATGCAGGAGGTTTGTCTCCTTCCTTAACCGTGGTTTCGCCCCAATGGCTTTCGGCACAGTCGCAATCGCCGCATTTTTTAATGAATAAATTATAGGCGTTCGATGTGTCCGTACAGCCATTATAGGTTACTACAATAGAGATATTATTCATGCCGTAAACCAGTGGCGGCATATTGCCCAACAGGTTTAAAACCGGTCCGGTATATATCGGGCTGCCATAGTTGCCGTTCAGGAACCACTGCACGGTATAATTTCCCGGCAATATCGGCCCGCCTAGCGCCAATGGCGGAACAATGGAATCATAATCGCAGATGGTATCACATCCAACCGGGAACAGGATGGTGGAAGGCCTTGGCTGTATCATCCCTGCAAATGCAGAACCAAAGCATCCGTTGGCAGGATCTGTTACGGTAACCAGGTACATGCCGGGCAACGAGGTGGTCATAACCGGACCGGTTACCCCGTTGTTCCATTGGTATAAATAATTGGGGTTGGGAGGTGTGGCGCTTGCAGTAAATGTATGGGGTACGCCGGCACATTTTATACCGGGCGATGTGGATACTGTAACTGCAGGCGCATTGCCCACAACCACACAGAATGTATCACGGGCAATACAGCCGGTTGAATCGGTAACGGTGATCACATAACTGTAATTGCCCACAGCATTTACCGTAATGCTCAGATCATATACATTGGACAGTATTGCCGGGTTGCCCTGCAGGTTCCAGGCATAGGTTGATGTGGGCTCATTTACCAGGTTGTATAAATAAATATTGGCAACACCGCCGCTCAAACAGGCAACCGAACTTCCTTTGATCTTTGCAACCGGTTTTGGATGATGAAATATATAAGTAAGCGCCGATTTTACTGCACAGGCCCCGCTGGCCGTATTGGCAATTACATAATAACTGCCCACAGCCCCGGTGCTGTATGTATTGGAAGCCCCGCTTTGCACCAGTACATTATTGTGGTACCAGGCATAAGTGGTAAAACCTGCGCCGGTGGCAGTAATGGTTGTGGTTGCACCCGGACAGATCTTCTGCATGGGTGTGATCGTTAAAACCGGTGGGGCGATCACTGAGATGGTTACTGAATCTTTTGCCTTACAACCCAATGCATTGCTCACGGTTAATACAATGACAGGATTGGATGGAACCAATCCAAAAGCATGCGTGGTATTCTGCATGGAAGAGGTATATCCATCGCCGAAATTCCAGAGATAGTTTGACATACCACCCGGAGCATTAAACGCAATTGGTGTACCGGCACAAACAGGCGAAGGGGCTGTGAAGCTGGCCGAAGGAAGTGTAACCACAACCGGTAAAGTAATGGTTGCCGTACATCCGCTGCAGCTTGAGGTAACCGTAAGCGTTACATTATAGG
>CAZBIK010000302.1:0-4327 GCA_964491955.1 uncultured Ferruginibacter sp. | reverse complement strand
GGAATGGCCATTTCTTCACCATCAGAAAAGCCCCCATCCCCTGAAGGGGAGTTAGAAATAGGTCGTGTCATTATGCAAAAATAACCTTCTGGTATTTAAATTAAATGATGTTTTGATTAGCTTACTCCAAGTTCCCCCTTCAGGGGGCGGAGGGGGCTTTCTATTTACTCCTGATCGCCACCACGGGGTCCATTTTGGCAGCCTGTGATGCCGGGATGATACCGGCCAGGATACCTACAACCAGGCAAATGATAATGGTTGTTATCAGCATGGGAATGGAAATATAAACCGGGAAGTTGAGCGGCCCTGATAAAATGAGTGTGAGGATATACACAAAGAATAACCCGAAAGCACCGCCAATGATACAAAGCACGGCTGCTTCCATCAAAAATTCAAACAGGATGCTGCTCTTTTTGGCACCGATGGCTTTTTTTAACCCGATCACACCGGTTCGTTCCCTCACCGTTACAAACATGATGTTGGCTATGCCAAACATACCCACTACCAGGCTGATACCCCCGATTATTGAACCCACGATATTGATCACAACAAATGACTTGGAAATGGCTTTGCTGAAGGCTTCCACGCTGTTCAGCGAAAAATTATCTTCCTGTGTGGGGCTTAAGCGCCGGATCTGCCGCATGATCCCTTTTAATTCATCGCTTAGTGCATCTGAACTAACACCTTCCTTTCCCTTCGCGATCAAAATGGGGTTCGAATTTTTTTCATCAAAAAGCTGTTTGCAGTATTTGTAAGGCAACATCACACAGTTGTCATAATCCCACCCGATCATATTCTTGCCCTCTTTTTTGATAACACCAACAATGCTTACTTTTTTCCCCCGGATATCGATATGCTTACCCAATGCCCTTTCGCTGTTGCCAAAAAGTTCCTCTGCATTGGTATAGCCGATCAAACAAACATTGGTGCCGTTGTTGAATTCAGCAGCCGAGAAAAAACGGCCGGCATCAAAACTCAGCGGCTGGATGGTCATTTGCGCCTCTATGATCCCATAAACACCTGCATTTTGCAGTACATCATCCTTGTAGGATATGCTGGTGCCGGTTTGCAGTAAAAATGAAATGTCATCCAGCAGTACGGCACGTTTCCTGATCATTTCCGCTTCTTCATATTTGGGAACCGGCCTTGCCCTGAATTTCCAGATGGGCTGGTCGGGGCCGCCGCTGTAATCCCATTTATCAATATAGATGGTATTGCTGCCCAGGCTTTTTACTTCATTCTGGATATTGCGCTCAAGGCTGTTAACGGTTGCCAGTACACCAATGATGCAGAAAATACCAAATGCAACACCGGTAAGGCTTAGGGCTGTCCGCAACTTATTAACTTTTAATTCCTGGAAAGTTAATTTCAATGAATTGAGCAGGATGTTGAGCGATTTACCCATGGTTCAAAATTACGCGATGCAATTGAATTCAAAGCAGGAAATATATGAGTGGCGATGTTCCTGAACTGCGTTTGTTCCTCTTCTTGAACCTGAAGGGACTTCGGTAACTGCAACTCCGGTAAATCAAAACAGGCTATCAATTTTTTGCGGGTTTATTTTTTTGGGACAGACTTTTTGTTTTATACTCATCAGCGTTGTGAACCTGTTCTGTTCTGCCTTGTACTGCATACACTTGTGACACTTTTTCCAACAGGTTAAATTTGTTTTTCAAACCTTACCTTTGCGCCTTTATAAACAGGCTGATTCACTGGTTTACTGAATCCTTACTATAGAACAGAATTATTTTATTTAAAATGAATGCCACTCCCTCTCCTCCTGGAGAGGGTTGGGGTGAGGTAACATGAAATACATCAACGAAATAAACAGGCGCAAAACATTCGCCATCATCTCTCACCCGGATGCCGGGAAGACCACCCTGACGGAGAAATTCCTCTTGTTTGGCGGCGCCATACAAACAGCCGGTGCGGTAAAAAGCAATAAGATCAAAAAGCACGCCACCAGCGATTTTATGGAGATCGAACGCCAGCGTGGCATCAGTGTGGCCACCAGTGTGATGACCTTTGAGTATGACGGGCACCTGGTGAATTTACTGGATACCCCGGGCCACAAGGATTTTGCAGAAGATACCTACCGTACCTTAACGGCGGTTGACAGCGTGGTATTGGTCATTGACAGCGTGAACGGGGTGGAGGCCCAGACCCGCAGGCTGATGGAGGTTATTGCCATGCGCAATACCCCGGTGATCGTTTTTATCAACAAGATGGACCGCGATGGCAAGAACCGTTTTGACCTGCTGGAGGAAATAGAGAATGAACTGAAGATACAGTTGCACCCCATGACCATACCCATCAACAGCGGCAAGGATTTTAAAGGGGTGTACGACCTGCATAAAAAAAGCCTGGTGCTCTTCACTGCCGGAACAAAAGCCAACGATGAGAACGTACTGGAGATCCATGACCTGGCAGATGATATATTGAATAAAAAAATAGGGGAGCAGGATGCCAACACGTTGCGGGAAGACGTGGAACTGATCGATGGTGTTTATGGTGCCTTGAACAATGAAGATTACCTGTCGGGCAAAACGGCCCCGGTATTTTTCGGCAGTGCCGTAAATAATTTCGGGGTAAAGGAGATGCTGGATACTTTTATCCGCATAGCGCCAACGCCCAGGCCCAGGCATACCACTACCCGCGACATTAAACCTGAGGAAGATACATTCAGCGGGTTTATTTTTAAGATACATGCCAACCTTGACCCAAAGCACCGCGACCGGATCGCTTTTTTACGGGTTTGCAGCGGCCGGTTTGAACGCAATGCCTATTACCACCATGTGCGCATGAACAAAGACCTGCGTTTCAATAACCCATATAGTTTCCTGGCCCGGCAGAAAGAAGTGATAGAAGATGCTTACCCCGGGGATGTGGTAGGATTATTTGATACCGGCAACTTTAAAATTGGCGATACCATGACGGAAGGTGAGGACTTTTACTTCACCGGGATACCCAGTTTTTCACCTGAAATATTTAAAGAGGTAGTTAACAAAGATCCAATGAAAACCAAGCAGTTGGAGAAAGGTTTATCGCAGTTAACTGATGAGGGAGTTGCCCAGTTATTCACCCAGTTCGGGGGCAATAAAAAGATCATCGGATGTGTGGGTGAACTGCAGTTTGAAGTGATCCAATACCGGCTTTTACAGGAGTACGGGGCTTCGGTACAAATGAATAACCTGCCCTTTTTTAAGGCCTGCTGGCTTACCGGTAAGGACCCCAAAAAGCTGGAGGATTTTATCCGTTATAAACAGGCCAATATTGCCCTTGATAAAGACAACCACCTGGTTTACCTGGCACAAAGCGAATGGTTCTTAAATACCGAGATACAGAACAACCCGGATATTGAATTTCATTTTACCAGCGAGATACATAAATAGGAAGAAACCGTTAAGAAGGTTTAAGGTTTAATGTTTAAAGTTTAAGGTTGGCGGGTTATCATTCACGCAGTTTAAAACTTACAACGCCATTGGTGGTCTTGGAACTGCTGATATTCAGTTCATACCTTTTATTGCCGTCGTAGATGACCATCAGTGCCGTGTTTGGCGGGATGCTGCCCAGGTTTTCGGCATACATCACCAGTTCATTGCGGCTGCTGCCAGGAGCAATTTTAATATAGAATGTCTTTGGTTTTTCTGTGAGGAGCAGGTGGGTGGCCAGTATTTTATCATTATAGATCAGGGTAATGCTGTCGCCGTCTATGATGCCATTGTCGTACAGGGTTACCGCAATGGAATCCTGGTCAACCGTAATTTCCCTGACCAGCTCATTTTTTCTTTTTTCCAGAACCAGGTCTGTAGCCGGGACAACCAGCGGCGTATCTTTTTTCACTTCATTTTCTTTGCACAACGCAAATATTTCTGCATCATTCAATGCCCGGTCATAGATGCGGATATCATCCAGGTCGCCGTTCAGCCAGAAAGGGAAAAAGTCATCATCCGATTTACCGAAGAACAGGTCTTCATTGTTGGTAAAGGTTTCCGGGAAGACCACTGAGTATTTCAATTCGCAGTCAACATACAGTTTTGCCGTTCTGCCATCGTTGGTATACAGCACATTGTACCATTGGTTCTTGTTTATAAAATCACCTCCATAGGGTGTAAGCACGGTACCGGTTCCCCTGAAATTCTGGTGAAGCGTATCGCATAAGGAACCATTGCAGCCGGTGCCCAAAGTATACAACGCATCATCAAAGCGCAATGCATAATTACCCGGGTTATAATTTCCCCCGCCCTTGCTGATGATCTGGCTGGCATGGCAGATATCATAATAAAAACCGGTGGGCCTTACCCAAACCGACAGGGTGATCTGGTCG
>CAZBIK010000301.1:1698-4330 GCA_964491955.1 uncultured Ferruginibacter sp. | reverse complement strand
AATCTAAAATATTATAAGCCGGGGATATTACACCCGGTGAGAGGACTTGAAGCAGCTGTTTCAAAAAATATCCATATTACCAGTAATTCAGTAAATAAATAGAGAAAAGGCTGTAAACAAATGTAAATACCAGAATAAGTTTAGTATTTTCGGCTCAAATTAACTCTTATGAAACTATTTGTTGCCGGGTTACCTTATGATTTGGATGATGCCGAATTAATGGAAATATTTGAAAAATTCGGGACGGTTGTAACAGCCAGGGTAGCCATGGACAGGGATACCGGGAAAAGCAAGGGCTTTGGTTTTGTGGAAATGCAAAATGCCGAAGAAGGCAGGGATGCCATTGAAAACCTGAAGGACATATCACTTGGCAAAAAGCCATTGGTAGTTAAGGAAGCTGACGAAAAACCCGGGCCTTCCGGCGGCGGCGGTTTCAGGCCGGGCGGACAAAACAGGGGTGGTTTTTCCGGCGGGGGTAACCGCAGGGGTTATTGATCTATGATCACCTGGAAGCATACACGTGTTTAAGATTTATAATGTACAGCAGTTTTCCTGCTGTATTTTTTTGAATAAAAGAATACCCCCTGCATGAACTGAAGATATGCTGATCACTTATTCAACATACCAGGCAATATTTTATGGATGGGTAGGCATGGCCGTTTTGATATTCTTTTTACTGTTGAAGGTAAATGCACCGTATGGCAGGCATACAGTTTCCGGCTGGGGCCCGCAGGTTGATAACCGGGTAGGCTGGTTCTGGATGGAGTTTCCGGCTTTCGCCGCGATGTTTTACTTTTTGATCCGCAGTGTTCCGGGGCAAAACCCGTTGCTATTTATCATGATGGGGTTGTTTTGTTTTCACTATATTAACCGCAGTTTTATTTTTCCATTCAGACTGCAAACCCCGGGAAAAAAGATGCCGCTGATCATTATGTTTTCCGGTATTTTCTTCAATCTCGTTAATACCTTTTTACTGGGTTATTATTTTATACATTTTGCCAAATATGAATTGAGCTGGCTTCGGGACTGGAGATTTATATGCGGTATTCTGCTGTTTGTTTGCGGGCTTTTGATCAACTGGAAAGCCGATGCCATTTTGATCGGCCTGCGAAAGCCCGGAGAAACCGGCTATACGATCCCGGAAGGCTGGCTATTCCGTTATATCAGTTGCCCGAATATGCTGGGGGAAATGATCGAATGGGCAGGTTTTGCCCTGCTTTGCTGGAACATGCCTGCACTCGCTTTTTTTATATGGACAATGGCCAACCTGGTTCCAAGGGCCCTCGCACACCACCGGTGGTATAAAAATAAATTTGCGGATTACCCGGCTTCGCGGAAAGCGGTCATTCCTTATGTTTGCTGAAGGTTCATGGCCTTCCACTCGTTTTCGAGAATGGACATTTCCACGAGGCTCAAAAATTCATTGTTGTACCAGAGTACATCCCGGGAAACCCCTTCGATATTTAACCCGCATTTGAGATAGCAGTTCAAAGCAGCTTTATTGTTTTCATAAACTCCCAAACCGATCCGGTGAAGTCCAAGTTCTTCAAACCCGATCTTTAAAACAGCACGGGTTACCTGCTGGCAATATCCTTTCTGGTGATCTTCGGGGTTGATCAATACCCGGCTGATCCTGGCAGACCGGTTCTTCCAGCTTAAACCTCCCAGGGAAATATGGCCAACCACTTTCCCGCTATCCGCATCAACCGCTTTATACACAAATGCATCCGATTCAAAGGGAATATTGGTATCCCGGACATACCATTCCATGCTGTCCGTGGTGAGTGGAAATGAGAATAAAGAGCCCGACCAGTTGGTAAGCAGTTCCTCCGTGTTGATCCAACTGATCAATTGCTGAAAATCGTTTTTATCAAAATGTTCCAGTATGATCATGTGCTGCCCGGGTTAATATTTGTGAACAGCGAATGTAAGAATAAAAGCAGAAGCAGAACCGGGGATCATTTTAAATATTTATCAAACCAGGCTATAAAACGCTTTTCCTCTTCATCCACATTTCTCCAGCCATGGCCCGCATTTTCCTTAACGATGAGTTCGCAGGGAACTTTTGCTTCCTTTAACCGGGCGATCATGGATTCGGATTGCTGCATGGGAACCAGGATATCCTTATTGCCATGAATGATCAAAACAGGCGGGTCATCTGCACTGACTGAATTCACAGGGGAGATCTCCCGGGCAATGGCCAGTCTTTTTTCGGTATCGGTGATCGAAACAAATGTGCCGGTGGTATCGTTCCACACTTTAAAATCAAATGCGGCTGCAACCCTGGCAAAAACGAGCCCGGCCTGGTTTATTTTGCCGGAAGTATTGGGGCCGCCGTAATTGATAAAATCGGTTGGCGGAAAAAAAACTGCCGCAGCCTGTACCCTGGCGGATACCTTGTCAACCGGGTCGGCAGATTTGGGATCTGTGATGTCATCAGCGGTTGCGATCATCAGTGATAAATGCCCGCCCGAAGAAGAGCCGGTGATGCCGATCTTTTCTGCATCAATATTATATTCCTTTGCATGATACCTGATGAACCGTACCGCCCTTTTCAGGTCAACGATCTCTTCGGGTATGGTGTACCGTGGCTGGGAGCCCACCATCACGCCAAACCCCGTATACCCATTTT
>CAZBIK010000301.1:0-1688 GCA_964491955.1 uncultured Ferruginibacter sp. | reverse complement strand
GGGAACCGGTTCCTCGTCCGTTCGGATGAGATCCAGTTTCCGCTGAGTACACTGATTATGGCTTTTCCATTGGGTTTTTCCTTTGGTGTAAGCACGGTCAGGGTAAGTGCCATGCCGTCCTTACGCCCGTAAATGACCTCTTTGCTGGTAAAATTGAGGCTGTCGGATGCCTGCACCGTGCAGGATGCGAAAAACAGGATGAAGCCGAAAAAATAACGCATACGAATGTTTTTAAAATGATGATCATTCAAACAATTCAGGCTGTGGATTGTTCGATACCTTAGGTTCCCACTGCATTTCAATCGATTTATTGAAGTCAACCAGTTTGTTGCCCAAAGCCTTCCAGCCCATCACATCCACCACTTTTACAATTTTAATTTTTGCCTTGCGCACCTGTGCCCCCCTGCCGCTTTGCATGGCCAGTACGGGTTCTTCATCTGTGGTCACGGCTTCCAGGTAATTGCCATCGCCCTCTTTAATAAATAAGAATTTATTGTGCAGGGTGGAGGTTTCAATTTTAAAACGCTTCACACTGTACTGCAGCTTCTCTTTATCAAAATACACAGCGGTGATTATTTTTTCCGGGTCAAATTTTTCGATCAGCAGCACCTTGTCTGTTTCAAAGCGCTGGGTCAGTTCCTGGTCGGTTATTTCATAGTTGCCATCACTGTAAATGACCAGCAGCCGGTCTTCTGCCTCAAATTTGCCCAGGTACTCCCCTTTTTCATCAGTATTCAGCCGGCCGAATTTAGTATCGAACCAGAGTTTTTTTGCATCGAGTGTTGAAATACCGGCTTCCTTGAACTTAACGGATTTAATGGGGTACTTTGTCACCTGGTTACCGATACTTCCCCTGCCCTTGATCTCCTGCTCTTCAAAATAAAAATCAAATTCCTTATTGCGGGCATGGCAGTTGGGACTTAAGATTATTTTAACAACTTCGGCTTCGCCATTGGCATTGGCGCTGAAATAATGCACCCGGCTTTTTTCCGATCCTTTGGTCAGGTCATATTCCTTATCCCGGGTAATGCCCGTTACATTAAAGCGTTTGGCGTAACTAATGCCGGTCTTGCCATCCACATAGATCATGTTGTAGGTGGTCCTTTCGTCATTCTTCATAAAAACAGCCACGTGAAGGATATCCTTGCCGATAAACACTTTATCGGAAACCTTTACCACTTTCATGATGCCGCCTTTTGTAAAGGCAATGATATCGTCCAGGTCCGATACTTCCGCAACCAGTTCATCCTTCTTCAGCCCGATACCGATAAACCCATCGGCATAATTTGCATACAGTTTGATGTTTGCGATGGCCACCGATTTGGCTTCGATCACATCAAACTGCCGGATCGCTGTTTTACGTTCCCTGCCCTTCCCGAATTTCTTCAACAGGTTCTCGTAATAGGCAACCGCATAATCGGTGAGGTTGGCCAGGTCGTGCTTTACCTGTTTGATGTCGTTTTCCAGGCCTTTGATCTGGGCATTCAGTTCATCAATATCCAGTTTATAGATCCGGCGTACAGGCTTTTCAGTGAGTTTGATGATGTCTTCCCGGGTGATTTCCCTTTTCAGCATCTTTTTAAAAGGGGTGAACGCCTTGTCAATGGCTTCCAGCACCTTTTCCCAGGTCTCGTGTTTCTTCTCCAGTTCCTTGTATATCTTTTCCTCGAAGAATATTTTTTCCAGCG
>CAZBIK010000300.1:0-4339 GCA_964491955.1 uncultured Ferruginibacter sp. | reverse complement strand
TCTTTAAGAACCGGACCGTCAAGTACGAAGTTGTTGAACTGACTTCGCGCGTCAGCACGAATGATGGGGCCGAGGTGAAGGGCCGGATTCAAAAACCCTTTACGGACAAGGAAGCGGTCGATGTGGCGATCGCGACCAACATGATCTCTGTTGGTTTGGATATTGTCCGGCTCGGATTAATGGTGGTTTTCGGCCAGCCCAAGATACCTTACCGCGAAACCATCCGCCGCATGGCCGAATCAAAGTACCGGCATAAAAAACAAAGTGGCGGAAGCGGTCAGTTTGGCGAAGTTTTTATGCGGATAGAACCCTGGTATGAAGGTATGCCTGAACCCGCAGGACTGAATGTGCGTAACCGGGAAGAACACAACCTCGACTGGGGCGGAAAGCTCTGGTTCTATAACTGCATCGTTGGCGGCGCCATTGAAAACCGTTTCCTGCCTTCCATTCTCAAAGGGGTGATGGAAAAAATGCAGACGGGCCCGCTCACCGGTTCATATGTACGGGATGTACGGGTATGCGTATACGATGGAAAAATGCACCCCGTTGATTCAAATGACATTTCCTTCAAGATTGCCGGGCTGCAGGCATTCCGGCAGGCATTCAATATGGCCGACCCGCAGTTGCTTGAACCCATCTACCTGTTGGAAATTACCTGTCTCAATGACCAGACCGGCAGCGTGATCAATGACCTGCAAACCAGGCGTGGCATTGTGGAAGGGATAAAAACGGAAGGTCATTTCCAGAAGATATCCGCTTTTGTGCCACTGGCTGAAATGTATGGATATTCATCCGCGTTGAGGTCATTTACAAAAGGGCGTGCAAAGTTTTCCATGAAATTCCATGAATATGCTCCCGTTCCGTTTGAACTGCAGAAAACCCTGATCGAAAATTATAAAAAACAACATATGGAAGAGGAAATGGCACATTGATGTATCCTTTATAATCATGTTGACGTTTCGCTGTTTTAAATCCATTGTGAAAAAAACTTTCTTCCGGGTAATGCATTAACGGGTAAATTTATCCCCGGCAAAGAAAACCAGTACAGATGGAATTTATAGATTATTACAAGATTTTAGGGCTGGATAAAAAGGCTTCTGAAGAAGATATTAAAAAAGCTTACCGCAAACTGGCCAGGAAACTGCATCCCGACCTGAATCCCAATGATAAGGAAGCCCATCAAAAATTTCAGCAGGTGAATGAAGCCAATGAAGTGCTTAGCGACCCTGTTAAAAGAAAAAAATATGATGCCTATGGCAAAGACTGGCAGCATGCCGACCAGTTTGAACAACAGAAAAGGTCGACAAGGTCTTCACAGCAAACAGGCGGGCAGCCATTCTACGGCGATGAAGGCCATGATTTTTCCAGTTTTTTTGAATCCATGTTCGGTGGTGCTGGCCGGGGAAGGCAAACCAAATTCCGCGGTGAGGATTACCATGCAGAACTGAAACTGAATTTGACCGATGCACTCCATACCCATCCCCAAACGCTAACGGTTAACGGTAAAAATATCCGCATCACCATTCCGGCCGGTATTGAAAACGGCCAGGTGATAAAATTAAAAGGCTATGGATCACCCGGTGTAAACGGCGGCCCGCCCGGTGACCTGTACATTACATTTTCCATTACCCCGCATCCCACATTTAAAAGACTTGGGAACGACCTGCACAGTTCTGTAAAAATTGACCTGTATACTGCCTTGCTTGGCGGTGAAACGACCATTGAAACACTGAATGGTAAAGTAAAACTCACGGTTAAACCGGAAACACAGCCCGGCACCCGGATCAGGCTGAAGGGTAAAGGATTCCCGGTATATAAAAAAGAGGGTGAGTTTGGCGACCTGTATATTACCTATGAAGTGCAGTTGCCTGTTCATCTTACGGAAGAAGAGAAAAAATTATTCAGGGACCTGCAAAAAATTAAATCATGATGTTATGCAAACGGAAGAAATGATCATCGTGCATGAATTTTGTGTTCACCACGATATTGACATCAGTTTTATCAATGCCTTAAACGATTCGGGGTTAATTGAATTGCAGTACACGGAAGGCAAATTGTATATACCTGTAAACGAACTGCCGCAACTGGAAAAAATGGTAAGGCTGTATTACGAAATGGATATAAACCTCGAAGGCATTGAAACCATTACCTATTTACTGACCCGCATGAATGCCATGCAGCAACAGATCCTGGAACTCAACAATAAACTCAGGTTGTATGAAAATGAATGACCCAGCCTGCTTAAAATATCTGCATAATGGTTGACAGCCTGCTCCGGCTATTTAATGAACATCCCCAACTTGCCATTGTCATCAGCATTGCAGTAAGTATCGGGGTTGCCCTTTCCGGGGTGCTGCCCAGTTTTTTTATCACGGCCGCCAATATACTTTTTTTCGGATTCTGGAACGGAACCCTTATTTCATTTGCCGGTGAAGCCCTTGGGGCGGGTATTGCATTTTTATTATACCGGCGGGGATTTAAAAAAGGAGCTGAAAAAAAGCTGGATCAGTATCCAAAATTAAAAGCATTGGTCAATGCAGAAGGTTCCCGTGCATTTTACGGGGTATTTGCATTAAGGCTGATCCCTTTTGTTCCATCCGGACTGATCACTTTTGCGGCATCTATCGGGAAGATCTCATTTGTGTCATTCCTGGTTGCGAGTTCGTTGGGTAAATTGCCTGCATTGCTGATGGAAGCATATGCCGTTTACGAGGTTACTGCATTTAACTGGCCCGGGAAAATAATATTGGCCGTTACAGCACTCTTGATCCTGTATTGGGTGATCATCAAAAAAAAGAAATAGGTCATTCTGTAAATTTTCTGCCCTTAGCCAGAACCAGGAAAACGATACCCGTAATAAACCCGAAAATAATGAACCCGATTATCCATAAGGCTTTTTCCCCATCACGCACCGTATTGTTGCGGGCCACATAAACAATGCCCAGGACCCGGTAGACCAGGCTTGACAAAGCCAGGACGATCGCTGTAATGATCACCTGGGGGCTTAATATGGTTGTTATTATGCCAACCGGGTTGGGTTCATCATTTCCATCTAAGGTAATAACCAGTCCAACTATTGCCTGGATGTAAAATACCAGGAAAACGATAAGGGCTAAAACTGAAATGATAAAAAAACTAAGGAATGCATTGTATTTTGACATGGCATTTTTTTATAAATCTACAAATTCCGGGAAACTTTTTTTGGAAAATTATTAAAATATACTGCCATACCCAATACAGGGTATGGTCTAAACAGGGATCAATGGTTAGTTTTAAGTACATTTTACATCAACACCAACGATCATGAAATACAAATGCTTATTGGCAGCACTGTTCATGCTTATAACAGTCAACAGATCATTTGCACAAAAAAGCAAATCCGATTCGATGGAGGTTGCCAAAACGCTGCATGAGCTTTTGTTGATTTGCAGATCGGTTGATTTTGCAGATCCCAAAGTGGCGGCTTTGGGATATTTTTATAAAGCTGCACCCTATATTATTTACCGGGGTGATGATAAAAACCGTAACTGGAAAGATTTTGCCGATTACAGCAGGTCCGCTGAAAAGATGCAGGTTGATGCCGTTTGTGAACGCATCAACAGAACAGCCAACCAGGACAGTGCTTATACCATCACAAAATACATCACCGAAACTGAATCGGAAGGAACCTGGCATGTGCTGCTGGTCACGTATAAAAAGAAAGGCGTTGAAAAAACAACGGCTTATGCTTTTTTGAAGATCGGTAAAAAATTTGCTCTGGGAGATATAGACTGAGTTTGCAGATCAACTTCATTATTGATCACTCTATATGTTCAATAATATATACTGCATTGTTTATACCGGCTTCCTCCCCTGCTTTTAATCCCATCAATTTTTGGCCCAGTGGTGATTGAGGAGATAATGATATGACCGTAGTATCGTCTATTACTGCTTTCCCCAATGCCACACTCAAAAAAAGGTATCCCCGGTTTGTTTTAACCAGGCTTCCGTTTACCACTACCGGTGCAGACAATGTTGGATCAAGTTTTTCCAGTTTTGCTTTTTTATCCAATACCTCCTGCAGTTGGGAACGGTTATTGGCCTGCTCGATCTGCAGCATAGCGAGGGCAGTCTCATGTTTATCGCCGGCCGTGCTTTTGGTCTCATTGCTGCCGCTTTCTTTCAGGTCGTCTAAAACCTGTTGCAGCATGGCCACCTGTTCATTTATTCTTTGCAGGAAATGATCGTATATTTTTTGTTTCAGCGTCATAATAAATAATTGTAAATATAATGGATCAAATATTTAAATACGATTACCACGAACCTGCCTACCGGCAGGCAAGTGCACGAATAAACACGA
>CAZBIK010000299.1:3749-4357 GCA_964491955.1 uncultured Ferruginibacter sp. | reverse complement strand
TTAACCATTCGCCTCCTTTAAGGGCGGTGGTGGTTGCGGATGTTGTGCTCATAATTTTTATTTTAAGCGTTTGTGATCGTTGGACGTTGTTCGTTGGACGTTGTTCGTTGGTCGTTGTTCGTTGGTCGGTTGCAGATTTTTACCTTAAGCCCCACGGTCAACGCGCAACGAACAACGGTCAACTACTTCAGATTATCATATACATTCTGCAAAACCTCCTTGGCAATTTCCACCTGTCCGTGTGTTACTCCTTCCAGCGCTTCGTTGAGGGTTTGGTTGGCAATGCCCATCGTTTGTTCCTGCAATTCCTGTGCTTCTTTGGTCAGGTAGATCATGTTGATCCTGCGGTCTTCCTTGGAGGGAACACGATTTACCAGTTTCAGTTTTTCGAGGTTATCGACAAGGCGTGTAATGCTTGGTTTATCGCGGAAGGTAGCATCGCAAAGCTGTTGCTGGCTGAGCCCGTCTTCTTTCCACAGGTGGTACAACACACTCCATTGTTCAATGGTAATGTCCACATTGTTCTGTTTAAAATTCTTCTGTAACCTGCGGGCAATGGCAGTACTGGCCTTACCGGTGATAAAGCTGTATAGTTCTCCTTTCTTAAA
>CAZBIK010000299.1:0-3739 GCA_964491955.1 uncultured Ferruginibacter sp. | reverse complement strand
GTTTGAAAAAATTTATTTTTGTTCACAACGTTATGGCTTCCGGCATCTTCACTGGTTCCGTTTGCTGCCGGAAAACGCTTGTATTTCAAATCTTTATGCAACAGGTACTACTCAGCATTTTACTGGTCCTATTCGGATCATATGCGATCCTGATCCTTTATTACCGGGGAAGTTGGGTATCCATGCCATGTTTCAAATTCCAGGTTTCAGGTTTTAAGCCTTCGACAAAAATTTCTGTGATCATTCCTGCAAGAAACGAGGAAAAAAATATTAAGGCCTGCCTGGATTCAATTTGCACTCAAACTTATCCAATGCACCTGTTTGAAGTACTGGTGGTTGATGACCACTCAACGGATCATACAGCAGCAATTGTAAAAAGCTTTGTCGCAAAACGGGTAAAACTTTTATCCCTGGAAGAATTTACCGGAGATACCTTGAACTCTTATAAAAAGAAAGCGATTGAAATTGCTGTCGGGCAATCAACCGGCGAACTGATCGTTACCACCGATGCTGATTGTTTGGTAAATGAAAACTGGCTGCAAACGATCGCTGCATTTTATGAAACACATCAACCCGTATTTATTGCAGCGCCTGTATCCATAAACTGCGGTTTTAAATTCATAGAAATGTTCCAGGCGCTTGATTTTGCCATGCTGCAGGGCATTACCGGTGCATCGGTACATAAAAAAATACACAGCATGTGCAATGGCGCCAACCTGGCCTATACAAAAAAGGCTTTTGAAGAAGTAGGCGGCTTTGCCGGTATTGATCATATTGCCAGTGGTGATGATATGCTGCTGATGCACAAGATCAACAAAAGTTATCCCGGTAAACTGATGTATTTAAAATCGAAAGCAGCGATCGTGCAGACAGCTCCTGTAAGATCTGTTGGCGAATTTCTTAACCAGCGCATCCGCTGGGCCAGCAAGGCTGATAAGTATGATGACAAGCGGATCTTTGCAGTACTGTTGCTGGTGTACCTGGTAAATATGCTTCTGATGGCTTTACCAATAATTGCATTTGTTACAAATATTCAATATTCAATATTCAATTTTCAATTTTCAATTTGGGCATTATGGGGCTTCCTGCTGCTTGTAAAAACAATTACAGAGCTGATATTTCTTTATCCGGTGGCTAAATTCTTCGGCAAACAAAGCATGCTGTGGATGTTCCCATTGATGCAGCCTTTTCATATTATTTATACCATCATCGCCGGCTGGCTTGGTAAATTCGGCAGCTACAGCTGGAAAGAAAGAAAGGTGAAGTAATCTCCTGAATTTGTATTTTACAGCATGGACCAACCCGATTTTTCCTTTAAGGCCGAGATGTGGAATCGTCTCAAAAAAAACAAGGGTGCATTATTTGGCCTGGTCATTATAACCGGTGCGGTACTGGTTTCGGTTTTTGGTTATGTGATCGCACCGGATAATTCACCCAATGCGGATCTGCAAACTGTGGAGATACAGGCAAAGAAACCCGGTTACAGCAGGCAGTTTTTAAAAATCCCCGGTAATAATAAGGAAGCAGGTAACTGGTTGAGTCATTTTATCAGCGGCAGAAAAAACAATTTTCAACTGGTTCCCATCAAAGGATATCAAATGAAAGGCGACAGCCTTTTGATAAATAAATTCATTGATGATGATACCACTGTAGTTCAGTATTATTCCATCAACCAGTTGACCCGCAACCATCCCCAAACCATTCAAAAAAATATCATCACCAAAAAATACTGGCTGGGTACTGATAAATTCGGCCGGGACATTTTGAGCCGCCTGATCATCGGTACCCGGGTAAGCCTCGCTGTGGGTTTGATCGCCGTAATGATCTCATTGACCATAGGAATTATCCTGGGTTCACTGGCGGGATATTACCGTGGCTGGGTAGACGAAGTTATCATGTGGCTGATCAATGTAACCTGGAGCATCCCCACATTATTGCTGGTCTTTGCCATTACCATGGCCATGGGCAAAGGCTTCTGGCAAATATTCATTGCGGTTGGGCTTACCATGTGGGTGAGTGTGGCCCGCCTGATCCGCGGGCAGGTAATGGCCATAAAAGAAATGGAATATGTGCAGGCTGCCAGGGCATTGGGACTAAGGGACAGCCGCATCATACTCCGCCATATTTTACCCAATATACTTGGCCCCGTGATGGTGATCGCTGCGGGTAATTTTGCAACAGCCATCATTGTTGAAGCCGGCTTAAGTTTTTTGGGTATCGGAATTCAGCCGCCACAACCGAGCTGGGGATTAATGATAAAGGAGAATTATAATTTTATCATCACACACAATCCAATGCTGGCACTGATCCCGGGCTTTGCCATCATGTTATTGGTGCTTGCATTCAATTTACTGGGAAACGGATTGAGGGATGCGGTGGATGTGAAGACCCCCTAACCCCCTAAAGGGGGAATTGGGTGCCTGATATATTGAACTGCTTTTAAAAAATAGAACTGCAGAATATTTTATACTGACTTTCCCCCTTCAGGGGGTTAGGGGGCAGGTGCCACCTGCACATTCCTGTTAAACCCTTCTTCCAGCGAAATAAAAGTTTCTGTTCTTTCGATGCCTTTAATTTTTTGCAGCTCGTCGTGCAGCACGGACCGGAGCTGGTTGATATCCTTACAAATAATTTCAATGAACATACTGTAGTTTCCGGTGATATAATTCAACCGTACAATTTCGGGTATGCGCATCAGTTCTTTGGCAACGGAATCGTACAGGGAACTTTTTTCGAGGTATATGCCCACAAAGGCAGTTATATCATAACCCAGTTGCCTGATATCCACATCCATTTTTGTACCTTTAACAATGCCGGATTCCTGCAACTTTTTTATGCGCACATGGATGGTACCGCCGCTGACAAACAATTTTTTTCCCAATTCGGCATAGGATATCTCGGATGTCTCCATCATTTCATGAATGATCTGAAGATCGAGTTTGTCAAGATTTAATTTGGCTGCCATATTAGAATGTGTTTTTAAATTATATTCAAACCATTTATCAAATATTTGAATTATTTCTATAATTTCCAAATATTTAATAAAATAAATTAAACATTGAGGCATTTCCCTTAGTTTTGTGTTATCAAACAATCCGGTATAGATCGGAACAAATTGTGGGGTGATGAAATTTTTGGCAGACATGCCCTCTTGTCTCGGGGGTGAGGATAACAGGATAAACGTAGCATAGAGCCATTTGAGTAGCAATATCTTAACGACCAGGGTCGACCACTGAACTTTGCGCTATAGCTAACTGCCTCGTGGAGGTTCGATCCCTCCCCCTACAGCAAAAGCCACTCTAACATGGAGTGGCTTTTTTATTAGCCTGAACTTTTCTTCACGCCCTCAATATACTCTTCTCTTGAAGTCAACCCTGTTATTGCAATCAACCCAATAAATGACGAAGTATAAAAAAGATACTGATAAGGCACATCAATAAAAGCATATACCACAACAATTGTAATTTTTAGAGTAGCCAATAGAATATTGTTACAGACTCTCCTACGCTTATTGGCATAGATAGTACCGACAACAAATACCAGCGGTACAAGAAAAGAAAAAACAATCAATATCCTATGCTGTAATTCAATTTGTTCAGGACCAAAGAACTTGGCAAAGCCCATACTTTGTGTGAAATATTCCGGAGCTTCGTTCCATATACGTGCCGCATGTTGCATGTATTGTTCAGGTTGCTGAAATGCAATTTTAATGGGTTCAAATCCAAAGGGAATTATTACC
>CAZBIK010000298.1:0-4435 GCA_964491955.1 uncultured Ferruginibacter sp. | reverse complement strand
GAGCAAGCTCAAGCCGGGCGACTACATCCGCATTTCGGTGATCGATGACGGGATCGGTTGTGACATGAGCAACTATTACAGCAAGGCCTACCTGCGGCATTTGATGAAATCAAAAGAGTACCTGGGTCTTACCATTGCCAGTGTCCACAACCTTGCTTTTTACATGTGGCTGGTTGGGGAGGCCCGTAAACATATCCTGGCAGGCGATTTTAAAAACTGGAAGGATGAAATGGTTGTGCAGCTGCAAACAAGACTATAAAGCATTTACAAGCGGTTAACAAAAAACGGGGCCCGTGGCACAATAATTGAAAAAAGGGTAATTACCCTTTTTATTTTTAACTTTAAACCAAATAAAACCAGTCGTAATGAAGCAAAAATTATTCTACAGCCTGATCCTTTTTTTACTGCCTGTTATTGCTTTTTGCCAGGGCGGCACAGTACAGGATGCCAGCATTCCCAAGGATGCCCCTGTAAATGTGAGCATGACAGATTTTAAGGGTAATGTGCTGTCACGCGAGATCGTTATTTTCAGAAGTAATTTAAACGGCAGGGAATACCAGGGACTTACCGATACAACCGGTAAATTTTCTGTGCGCTTACCGGCGGGAGATAAGTACGAGATATTCATCCTCGGCTTTAAGGATTCAACCAGTTATATCGTGTTGGATATACCGCCATTGCAGGGCAAGGCCTATTATAAAGATCCTTTTAAGGTGGATATACAGTTCATGCCTGCAAAAAGTTTTGTACTGGAAGACTGTAATTTTGAGACCGGCAAGGCCGACCTGGAAGAAGACTCTTACAAGGTACTTGATGAACTGGTGGCTTACCTTAACCGTAAAGATGATGAGCGTATTGAACTGCAGGGCCATACCGATAATGTTGGCTCGGCAAAAAGCAACCTGGTATTATCAGAGGCAAGGGCAAACACAGTAAGAAATTACCTGCTTGCCAAAGGCATTGACCCCAACCGGGTAACTGCCAAAGGTTATGGCTTAACAGTGCCGGTTGCCAGTAATAAAACAGAAGAGGGCAGGGCGCAAAACAGGAGAACAGAGGTGAAGATTTTGGATTAGTAAGTTTTAAAAGTATCAATAAAAAAATCCCGTTCGGTTATGTTGAACGGGATTTTTTAGCTTATTGTGAATATAAATGGCCGGAAATTCTATCTTCTCTTTTAATATAGATCAGCGTAATTGAACCACCTGGATTTCCAAGGACATTAGTTTTCCATTCTGATTTTTCGTTTTCATTTTCAATTTCTTTTAGATATTTCAATCCTTTTAAGTGATATAAATGCAAATAAAGGCTATCAGAATTTTCCCTTTGGATAGAGTCTATAAAATATTCTGATGGTTTTAAATTTTTCGATAGTAAAAGATCAATAACTAATACTCTTATAGAATCTTGAATATAATTATTATATTCAAATAAAGATTTGACTTTTAGAAATTTTGGAATAATGTCATCATATTTATGGGAAACTTGCCCATGCAACTGGGATGAAAGCAAAAGGCAAAGTATTGTAATTTTTATCATAATTTATAGGAGATGCATGTTTCGTTGAAATTTCATAAAGTGCATTGTATGTTCTACATTGGTATGTTAATGAAAGGATCAATTTTTCAGGCGAGTCTCTGTTATAGATTTAGTGTGAAGGCAGCAGGACTCGCCGTACTACGAATCAATATCTACCTATCATTTACATGACCACATAAATGCGATTTTTAATTTACGGCGAAGCTATGGCAGTTAAAAAAGCTAAGGTGGGCAAGACCCACCTTCGCTAAAGCTATGGTGGGCAAGATCCTCCTTCGCTAAAGCTACGAAGGAGAACAAAAATCCCGTTCAGATTAAACTGAACGGGATTTATATTTTTAGAAATCGCCTGGAGGCGAATTCTTACTCTCCTTTTGGCTCGTCGGCAGCAGCTTCTGCAGCAGCACCGGCATCGCTGTCCATTTTCGCTTTCAGATCGGCCAAAGCACCAATATCGCCCAGGGTTGATTTCTCTACCTTGCTTTGTAAGTTCTTTACGGCTTTTTTGGTTACTTCAAACTCGGCTTTCTTTTCTTTCATCACGGCCTGCTTCTCTTCTTCGATCACCTGCTCCCAAAGGCGGGCATGGCTTAAAACAATGCGCTTGTCGTTGCGGTCAAATTCGATCACCATGAATTTGGCGATCTCATCTATGCCAACTGATTTACCATCTTCTTTGGCCAGGTGACGGGCAGGAGCAAATCCTTCCAGTCCGTAAGGCAATTGAACAATGGCGCCTTTGTCATCTTTCTTCACAACAGTTCCTTCGTGCACGCTGCCAACAGGGAATGTGCTTTCCAGTGAGTTCCACGGATCTTCTTCGATCTGCTTATGTCCCAACTGGAGCTTGCGTCCGTCCTTATCGATGTTCATGATGATGACTTCGATCTCGTTGCCAACTTTCGTATATTCATTCGGGTTGTTGAAGCGCTTTAACCAGCTCAGGTCGCTGATGTGGATCATACCGCCGATACCGGTGGTTAATTCAACAAACACACCATAAGGCGTGATGTTCTTAACAACACCCATGTGTTTGCTTCCTTCGGGGAAAGAAGTTTCGATGGTGCTCCATGGATCTTCGGTCATTTGCTTGATGGACAAACTCATCTTGCGGGTGTCCTTATCCAGCGTAACAACTTTTGCTTCGTACTCATCATTCAATTTGAAGAATTCTTTAGCGTTGATCGGTGTGTTGGCCCAGGTAATTTCACTTACGTGTACCAAACCTTCAACACCCGGCATGATCTCCAGGAATGCACCGTAGTCTTCAATATTAACCACTTTACCTTTTACAATTTCACCTTCTTTCAGGCTCTCTGTAAGGGTATCCCATGGGTGAGGGGTCAATTGTTTTAAACCAAGGCTGATGCGTTTTTTGTCATCATCAAAATCTAATACCACCACATTCAGTTTCTGGTCCATCTTCAATACTTCAGTCGGGTGGTTGATACGTCCCCATGAAATATCGGTGATGTATAATAAACCGTCCAGGCCGCCAAGGTCGAGGAATGCACCAAAATCAGTGATGTTCTTGATCGTTCCTTCGAGTACCTGGCCTTTTTCCAGTTTACCCATGATCTCTGCACGCTGGGCTTCAATATCACTTTCAATAAGCGCTTTATGAGATACAACGGCATTCTTGATGGCTTCGTTGATCTTAACCACTTTAAATTCCATTGTTTTACCAACAAACTGGTCGTAATCTGTAACCGGCTTCACGTCGATCTGAGATCCCGGTAAGAATGTTTCCATACCGAATACATCTACGATCAAACCGCCTTTTGTTTTGCTGGTAACCAGGCCGGTAACAATTTCACCGGTCTTATGTACATCCACGATCCTTTCCCAGGCACGGGTAGTGCGGGCTGATTTGCGGCTCAGGTGCAGGTTTCCTTCCCTGTCTTCTTTTTCCACAACCATTACTTCCAGTACATCACCTACTTTAACGCCCCCGGGAATATCCCTGAATTCGTTCAAAGAGATAAGGCCGTCACTTTTAAAACCGATGTTCACAACAGCATCCGTTTTGGTCAATGATTCAATGGTAGCCATGATCATTTCGCCATCGTTGATCTGTTTGAAAGTGTTGTCATAAACAACATCGTACTTTTCTTTTTCTTCTGAAGTATAACTGGTTACATTGCGTTTGTCAACACTCCAGTCAAAATCATCATGTGCAGTTACAACTGTTTCAGAAACAGGTGCTTTAATTTCAATATCAACTACAGGAGTTGATTCAACAACCGCTTCAGCAGTTGGTGCAGTTTCATTTGTTTCCATCATTTCACCAGGCACATTTGTTTTCGCAGCAGTTTCTCCGGCCTCACCGGCAGAACCTTCCTGTGCATCTGCGTTTAATTGTTTGTTAATAATAAATGACATAAAATAACCCGTGGTTTTTTAAACGGGACGGCAAAGGTAGTAAAATATGACTGATTTTAGGGTTAAAACCAGGGCTTATTTGAGGTGGAAGTACCGATATTGTTCATTTTAAGCAGGATCATGAGCTATTGGATTAAGAATCAGGCAATAAGCTATCCTGTATTCACTATAAATGTTCGTATTTCTGTTGCCAGCCTGTCGGTATTTACCATTTCTAAAGGATGTGGCGTATCGGGTAAAATGGCCAAATGGGCGTTTGGCATCAAATTACACACTTCATGTGTTTCTTCGGGTGTTACCATTTTATCCCGGTCGCCGAGTAAGATCAAGGTTTCATGCAGGATATCTTTATAATCACCGGGTTTTAACGGATTGTCTTTACCCATTTCAATAAGCATAGCGGCCGTTTTTTCCAGCACCGTTTTCCAGTTGTTGGGCTCATGCCTTTTTTGACACACGGCGGTCAAGGTAGGTACTTTTTTTTCTATATATTCTGGGGCAACCATATTTACAT
>CAZBIK010000297.1:0-4447 GCA_964491955.1 uncultured Ferruginibacter sp. | reverse complement strand
ATGAGCATGGTTTTTCAAAATCATTCCCGGATGGGGAATGGAACCAATTCTGTAAAATACTTTTTGGATCCGGCAACAAGATTGAAACACTGGAAACTTTTTTACTGAACAGGTTTACCGAAAAGGAAGAATTTTCAGCAATAGACCAGGCATTGACCCTGCTGGAAGATACGGATACCGATCCCGGCATTGCCGACATTGCCGGCAGGCTTGGCATGAACCTGAAAACATTTCAAAGACATTTTACCAGGCAGATGGCCTGTTCCCCTACCCTGTACAGGCGCATTGCCCGGTTCCGTAAGGCCATGCATACCGGGATCAGCAACCCGGAGATTAAATCGTTGACGCATATTTCATACGACAACAATTATTTTGACCAGTCTTATTTTATCAAAGAGTTTAAAAGGCTCACCCATGTAAACCCCAAAAAATTCTTCAGGCAGATCACCCTGCTGGATACTGAAAAGATCGCCTGGGAAATTAAGTAACCTGTCCTGGAAATACAATTTTGGCAATACCGGTTGTATCAATTTTGCTAAAAAATCATAAGCATATGAAATCTCCATTCAACAGGTACCTGTACATCGGTTTTCTTTTACTGGGCGCTTACCAGGCGCTGTTTACAAAAGACTATATGCAGGCTGCAGCCTCCCTGGGCATTGGCCTTGCATTTGACCCGTTCAACCCCGAACAAAAATGGAACGACAGGCCTGCCTGGCAAAAGGCCGTGTTGTTTATTAACCTGGCGCTGGTTGCCGGCATGTTTGGGTTGGGCGTTGGTTTAAATGATAAATAGTACTGCTAATTGGAACTGTTCCGGGATCGTTAAATCACGAACCCCGGCCGGGGGTATTCAAAATACCTGTACTGTTGTTCATGCATTTTCCGGGCAGGGCCCTGCAATGGCATTTGAAATGGCCTGCAGGTCCCGCCTGGAAAATATGCAATGAAAGATCTGTTATTCACGGTCAGGCATATACACTTTTACCTGCCCGTCATTTTCTGAACTTACAACCAAAAGGCTGCGCCTGTTCGGGCTCTTTTTTGCTGGGATGAACAATACCCCCTCAGGTGCATCACCTGTTGCCAGGATCTGTAAAAAACGGGGGGCCAGCGGGTTGGTCACATCATAAATGGCCACTGCATCGGATCTTTCCAGGCCAACAAAAACAAGGTTTACCTTTCCAACTGTCCCAACGGTTATTCCTTCAGGTTCCACTCCTTTACTGTCGCTCCTGTCATCATCATAATACCCGGCATTGATCACTCTTTGCTCCAGTTCATTTTTTGTATCGAACATCAGTTCTCCGGAATTTCCGTTCCATACACTGAATGATCTTGCTCCAAAAGAATAAAGGGCATCAAAAATATTATCATTACCGGCATCGCCAAGTGTCCTGGTAATATTTAAACGGCCCATATTCTCATTTAATTTTAAAAAGGCGGCATTCGGAAATACGTCCGGGTTAAGGTTTAAACTGCTAACCCTGGCTTCCTCTATAAATCCTGTATATTCCCTTGCATCACCTTCATTGGCAGTAAACAGGTATGGTATTTTCCCTTTATTCAATGCGATATCTTCGTCTTCTTCGTCATCATCATCACCTTTTACTTTGTCATCCAGGACAGTGATCCCATCCGGCATATACACACCATAAACTGGCCATTGATTTAATGAAATGGTACCCAATGGCCTGTCGGTGGGATCAATGGCATTACCCGCCATATTATAATTTTTAAAACCCAGCGGGAAAATATCTGTGATCACTTTATGAACCAGGTTTACTTTTGCAATACCATTATTTTCCTGGAGCGTTACCCAGGCTGTTCTTGAATCTGAAGAGATGGCAATGAACTCAGGCTCTATATCCTGCGCAAATGAAGCACCCGGTCCGAAGATCCGGAAACCCCGGCTCTTTAAACCAGCTTCCATGGATGCAAATGCAGAAAAATCAAGGGTATTGACCCGGTAATCGTCTTTTACAGATATGATGGAAATGGTACCCACCGGGTCGATGGAATAATTGCTGTTGGGTTCTCCTTCATTGGCAGTAACAATGAATTTTCCATCCGGGCTGTATTTTATATCATCCGGCAGGGAACCAACCCCGATAACTTTTACCGGTGTATAATCTGTTGCTTTAAATACAACCACTTTTCCGGCATCTGTTTTTGTTATGGCCTCAATGGCAGCTGCCACAGATCCATCGTGGGCTGCAACACTGTTTACAAGGCCTCCATAAGTTGTTACATCAATACTGGTCAGGAACACCGGGTTGGAAGGGTTTGAAAAATCCAAAACATCGATCCGGTTATTTCCTGCTGAGTTGTTAACCACAAACAGTTTTTTGGTTTTATCATCATAAGCCGAAATTTCTGCAGCTCCGGTATTACCCAGGTCAATGGAACTCAACAGCGCAAAACTGCCCGGGTTTTCCCTGTTCATGTTTTCTGTTCCGGGTGATTCTTCCTGGGTCAAGGATCTGTTTTCAAAAGGTTCAATAGTTTTTGTGCAGGAAGCAAAGTACAACCCTGCTGCTACAGCCATTACAAGTGTTTTGGTATTCATTTTCATGTTTTAATTTTTAAGCCTGAAAAATAGAATGCCTTGTTTACCTGTATGTGAAGTAATCGTTAAGCCAATATTAAGCCTTACCGCTTGCATTTACCCGTTGGTAGTATCAGGTATGAGCCGGTAACAGTTCAACCGCTTTTGGTATTTAATTAATCACTTCGTTTTGATTCGTTACTCACGAATCATTTTTATTTGTTGGAAATTCCGGTTCTTGGATCACGAACCGGAGCTGTTGGGAACACCTGCACATTTAATAGGGAAGAAAAAATCAGCGCCGAAGCCTGTAAGGAATGCGGTAGGCAAAATTATTGGTAATATTATTGATCACCAGTTCAGGAGGTGTATCCCAGTCGGAAGCGCTGCGGTAATTGTTGTTCCAGAGTGTCTCGCCCTTGCTGATGATGCTGCAGGAAGCCAGGATATCATTTGTTTTATTGGGGATGTTCACATTCTTTCGCAGGATATCATTAACCACCTGGCGGCCATAATCAATGCCCATAGAAGCAGCATCACTCATGTATCTTTTTTCCTGCACTTTCATCCTCACTACCGCATCCACATTCAGCAAACCTGCAAGTTCCGCATCTGTTTTGTACCAGCTGTCGCGGATGGAAATATTGTTGCTGTGCAGGATGGCATTGGTATTGATATAATTCTGTACACTCACCATCAGCATATACCTGTCGTTGTTGCCGTTGCGCAATATATTATCATGCAGGAACTGCTGAAAGGTTCTGCTGTCCCTTTCTTCCATCACAACAACCTGCGAATCGGTTAAATTCTTTGGCCTGGTGCCTGTAAAGATCATTTCCACCGGGAGTACTGCAATGCTTCTGTGGCCCGCCGTTTTTTCTTCGGCCATGGACGGTACATGGTTGCGGCGGCAGGAACTGTTTACAATAAAGAAGCCTGCAATGGCAAGAAGTATATAATTTTTCATAGAAAAGGCAGTTAAAAACTTGCTCAACTGTTCATAACCAGATGAGATAACCACCTTTTCAAACGAAATAAAGTGATAAAAATTATACTCCTGGATGAAAAAAACGGGTCTAAATTCTTTTTTACAACCCTGATCATAAAGGGAAGGCGGCTTTAAAAGCCGCCTTCCCTGTTTTTACCACTTTTGTTTAATTCATTTTTACAACCCTGCCCGCACGGCCTTTCCCGGTTCGGTGCTGATAGCTGCCCGGTGAAAAATGATCTTTTCGGCTGCCGTACTGAAAGAGATCTCGATCCAGCCATTATGGATGTTACCGTTCTTTTTTACCTGTATGCCTATGAACTTATGGTTCAGATCCCTCCAGGCTCCCTGCCAGAAATTGGAACCGGTCAAAGGGATGATCTTTTCGGCCAGTAAAAGGGATACCACTTCAAACCACTGGTAACCGTTATGCTGAAGTTTAATTTCAGCATTTGATGAAAACACAGGCGATTGATCATTCACATCCATCAGTAAATGGCTTGTTGTAGAAGAAGAAATATAAAACTGCCTCCTGTCGCGTTGCAGTACCGGGTCGCCGACCAGTAATGTGGAAAATAAAAAATCCTGCGTACCATCACTGTTCACATCAATGATCCTGCTCCCGCCAAAGAACATGGACTCATCATGGAGGTCAAGGTATTGCATCACCGGGTGGGGAGTTGATGGTTCCTGCACCGCAGGTTTGTCTTTTTTACAGGCCGACATAAAAATTACCATCAGCAGGCCGAAATAAACTTTTTCCATTTTTTAAAAGATTATGTATGCAAATTTGCATGGCAACAGGTTCCCCGGGAAATGCTTAATGTTTGAATTGGGTTAAATGAAGTTTGAATTGAAGCTAATCCTGCCAGCTGATCACTGGCGCAAGTGATATCTTAATTATAACCCTT
>CAZBIK010000296.1:0-4497 GCA_964491955.1 uncultured Ferruginibacter sp. | reverse complement strand
AATGGCCAGGCCGGTAAAGAAGAACAGCAATCCAACGATCAGGAAATCACGCTTATCGCGCATCACCTGGAATATCAATCCCAGGAGGCCCAGTATAAGTGGCAGTGCAAAAAGTTTATTGTTGGCTTTGTTGTGCTTTAAACTGTCGGGGAGGGTATCCTGGTTTCCCAGGCGGGCATTGTCCCAGAAGCCGATACCGGTCTTCCAGTTTCCATCCCGTACATTATTCATGTGCACACCCTGGATGTCATTTTGTTTGCCGGCAAAGTTCCACATAAAGTAACGCATGTACATCCAGCCAACCTGGTAAGCCATGGCAAACCCGATGTTTTCGCTCATGGTAGGCGGCCGTTCCCAGTTGCCCTGCTGGTCTTTCCCGATGCCCATCCAACTGGCATAATAATCAGCATGTCCCTGGTCGTTGCTCTGGTCCCACATGCGGGGGAACAAATGCATATCGGCAGGGGCATACACGTATTCTATTTTTCTTCCGTTCTTTTCATATTTCCCGTTACTCTTGATATAGGTCTCCGTGATCTTTGTGTCCTCGGGCTGTGCCGTAAAATCCTGTCCGTATAAAATGGGCCAGTCGCCATATTGTTCACGGCTCAAATATCCCACCAGGCTCACCGGGTTATCAACATTGAACATATCCACAGACGGGTCGGCACTTGACCGGACCAGTGTAGTGAAATAGGTTGAATAACCAAGCAGCATGAATACAAAACTCCAGAGGCCGAGTTTGAGGAAATTCCAGTTTTTTCCTGACGCAATTTTCAATCCGAAATAAACCAGGGTGGCAATAAAAATAAAGAAGAATGCAAAGCCTGAAAAGAAAGGGAGCCCCAGTGTATTTACAAAGAAAATATCAAAATTACCGGCACCCTTGATGGTCCAAACCACAACTGCTTTTTGTACAAGCCCGGTAAGACCGCAACCGATAACGAATGCCCAGAAAGTACCCCATTTGGTGATCTTTTCGTAGCGCTTGAAATAGTAGATCATGACAATGGCCGGGATGGTCAATAAGTTCAGTAAGTGAACGCCTATTGATAAACCCATCAGGTAAAAAATGAGGATGATCCAGCGGTCGGCCCTGGTGAAATGGCCTTTAATGCCTTCTTTTTGTTCGGCATCCACATTCTGTTCCCATTTTAAGATGGCCCAAAAAACCACGGCAGTAAAGAAAGAGGACAAGGCATAAACCTCACCTTCTACAGCACTGTACCAGAATGAATCAGAGAATGTATAAGCCAAAGCACCAACGATACCGGCAGCCATGATGCCATAGATCTTTTCATTGGTCAATTCGGTTGCGCCCTGCATTACCAGTTTGCGGGCAAAATGGGTGATGCTCCAGAATAAGAATAAAATGGTAAATCCACTTGCCAGTGCACTCATCAGGTTGATCCCGGTAGCAGCATTTTCAGCGCCAAAGGGTACCATGAATAATCTTCCGATCAATACAAATAAAGGTGCCCCGGGCGGATGGGGGATCTGCAGTTTAAAGGCGCTGGAAGCAAACTCGCCGCAATCCCAGAGGCTGCCGGTTGCTTCCATGGTCATAATATACACTGCGCATGCGATCAGGCAAATGATCCACCCGGTAATGTTGTTGATGCGTTTAAAGCTCATAAAGATAATTTAGATATAGGTTGGCAAATATAATGATGTTTGCGGTTTGGCGTTGACCGCAAGGTGGATTTTTTCGACCTTACCTCCCAACCTCTGCTTCTAAGGAGAGGGAGCGGTACAATTAACATATACAATCATGGTAACTTCCACATCATCTTTAAAAACTTATTCAGCAAAAATTAAATCCTCTTTTCATTTTCAAAATTTATTTTTTTCCCTGACCCTGGTATGGCTTTTTAAGAACCGCCGGGCTGAATGCTATCCGGACCGGGGGATAGGAGTATATTTGTCCTGATGAAAAAAGCCCTCATACAACTGCACGTTGCTGTATTTTTAGCCGGCTTTACTGCCATACTGGGTAAATTGATAACGCTGAATGAAGGGTTACTGGTCTGGTTCAGGTTGTTGATCACCGTGATCACCCTGGGTGCCATATTGTTTTTCAGGAATCAATTGCTGCGTATTCCCGTAAAAGATATGCTTAAAATATTTGGAGTGGGTACTATTGTGGCTATTCACTGGGTCACTTTTTATGGCAGTGTAAAATATGCCAATGTATCGGTAGCGCTTGTTTGTTTCAGTGCATCCGGTTTTTTTACAGCATTTTTTGAACCATTGATCTTAAAAAGAAAACTTTCATGGATCGAAGTGGGGCTGGGGCTGATCGCCATCTCCGGTATCTATATCATTTTTGATTTTCACCCGCAATATAAAGTGGGCATCATTTTCGGCATCATATCGGCTGTTGGCAGCTCTTTATTTCCCATTTACAATAAACAGTTACTGCTGCGCTATTCCCCCAAAATTCTAACCCTGTACGAACTGGGTGGCGGCCTGCTTGCATTAACGCTGCTGGTTCCTTTTTATATCATTCAGTTCCCTGCACTGTATTATATGCCTACAACAACCGACTGGGCCTGGCTGCTGGTACTGGCCTGGTTATGCACGGTGCTGAGTTTCGACCTGCAGTTGAATGCACTGAAGAAATTATCTGCGTTTACGGCCACCCTCACCTATAACCTGGAGCCTGTGTACGGCATCATACTGGCATTCATCTTTTTCAGGGAAAATGAAAACCTGAACCGCCAGTTCTATATCGGAGTGTTGCTGATATTGCTGGCGGTGGTTTTACAGATGATCCGGATATACAGGAGCAGGAAAGAGGAGACGTTGATACATTAAAATGTTAATTGGTTAATTCGTTATTCCAGGATGACGATCTCCGTTTCCAGTTTTGCAAATGACCTGAACATGGCACTTACGCTGCAATATTTTTCCTGCGAAAGGGCGATCGCTTTTTCCATTTTTGGTTTGTCTTTTATCGCCATTTTAATGTTATAGGTGATCTTAACCCGGTTGTAGATCTTTGGATATTCTTCCCTTACTTCTGCAGTTATGTCAATACTGAAATGGCTGAATGGCACTTTCATCTTGTTCAACATGGGGACGATGTCCATGCCGGTACAACCTGCCAGGGATGCCAGCATCAGCCGCTTGGGGCTTGGCCCTTTGTCTTCACCGCCTTCATCTGCAGTGGTATCCATCTTTATTTCGTGGGTATTGATGGTAGCTGTAAAAGCCATGTGGTCATTAAAGACCGTACTTACCTTATGTGTTGTCATAATTTATTATTGAGTGGAATGAGTTTAAAAATTAAAGTGGCATAACCTGAATTTTCAGCGTGTTCTATCCGGATGGTATGCTTCCCGTTTAACCGGATGGTGGCTTCATGATGCGTGTCTTCGTCATATTTATATTTGGTTACATCCCAAAAACTGATCACCGGCTTTTCATCAACAAATATTTTTACCAGGTCATCTGCGGTTACGCTTAGGGTATAGTTTCCTTTTTCAACCTCCACGGTCCCGGTTGCCACAATGGCAAAGGAATCGGCGGGTAGATTTTTGCCAATGGCCCCCCCCCAGGAGTACTCGCTTTTTTTTGCCTGCTCTGTTTTTACAGGGCTGTTGTTGTACAGGGTTTTTAACAGCTGATAATGTTTATATGGGGTGTGGGCTGAATCCCATTGTTACCAGTTCACATTCCAGTTTATATCGGGTTGGTAATCCCGGAAACTAAAATCATAAACCTTGTTGGCGGGATGATTTTTACCAAACTGATCTGTAAAAGTTTCACCGGTATATTCCAGCAGTATCTGCACATCAACACCATTTTTTTGTGCGGTGATCTCAGCCGGGAAAATGCCTTCCTTCATGCTGATGTTTTGTACATCTTTTGTCTTTTTGATCGTCCATTTTCCAGCGGGCCCAAGCACATCAAAATGGTAAACCTGGTTGCTGTCGATCTTTTTTAAAAAGAGGATGGGGTAGCGGTAATTATAAGGGCCCCATTCGGTGATCTTCATTTGTTCGCGGCCTTTTTTAAATGTGGTGGCCGGGATCTGGGTTTGTTTCCGCGATGAGATTATTTGTGGGATCAGTTCCGTGGTATCGGCCAGGTCTTTGGGATTTAAGGAAAGGTTTGTTACCGTGCTGTCTGATTTTAATTCCTGTTTACAATTAAAATATTTGTTGCCTGCCAGTTTGATATCATCGGTCATCACCGCATTCACTGCATTGTTCTCTTTGGTAAATGTATTGTTCAGTATCCTGTATTGCATACTGGTGGTGATCCTTTTATTGGCATAGCCCCAGTCTGATGGCTGCTGCCTGCGGGCCCAGAGTTTGATCCCGTCCTGCACATTTGCTGTAAAACGGTTATTGATGATCGCATTTGACTGTCCGTGTTCAATGGCAATGCCCACCCGGTTCTTTTCAAAAGTATTCCCGCTTATGGATGTCTGCCAGCTATAACCGCCCCAGATGCCGTGATCGCATCCGTTGATGATGTTTTCTACGATCT
>CAZBIK010000295.1:0-4499 GCA_964491955.1 uncultured Ferruginibacter sp. | reverse complement strand
AGCGTGTCCAGCCGCGCACCGGACTTGAGCAGGAATTCGACCATGCGCGCATCGCCGCGCAGGGCGGCAATACCGAGCGGGGTAAAGCCGATGCCGCCTTTGCTGTCCAGGTCGGAACCCAGATCGGCAAACTTGCGTGCCAGCGGCAGATTCCCTTGTGCGGCAGCCATCAGCACCGCTGTGTTGCCGGCTTGATCACTGCCGCGCGGGTTGGCGCCCATGTCCATCGTTTTTTTAAATGCGGCAAAACCGGTTGCCTTGGTACGCAGCCAGCTTTGCATAAATCCTTTGGTATCGCGGTTGTTATGGCGCAGGCTAAGGTATTGCCCGTTGCGTTTAGCCATTACCGGTCCATGATGGGTGAACAGGGCTTTGAAGACCTTTGCCTGTATACCTCCAGAAGTTTTATAATTGATGCTGATGCTTTTTTGGGTAACCGGTTTCAGGGAACCTTCATATTCATAAAACCATTCCCCGTTCTTTTTGCTAAGCTTTTCAATATAGGCATCCGAAATATCAGCTTCGCTGGAAGTATGCATCCAGCCGCAGTGTTCATTAAAGCCCTGGTAAATGAATGGCTGTCCCCAGGTAACAGCACCGTACACATTCATTCCCTCTTCACTTACCATGTGCACTTCGGGGCGGAAATAAAAAGTTACGTGCGGGTTGATGTATAAAATGGCGTTGCCCGATGCCGTGATCTTTGGTGAAAAGGCAAAACCATTTGAGCCGGATGGGTCTTCTTCCATGTATTCAGATCCTGTGTTTTGGGGTAAGTCACCCTTGTTAAGCTCAGCTTTGGTAACGGCCTCATCTTTACCCGAATAAAATTGCTTCAGTTCAGCAACCGAGATGCCGCCTGTACTGATGGCGCCAATGCTGCCATCGGTCCACAGCAAAGGGTACCAGGGCTGAAAGCGTTTAAGCAATACCGGTTTTACCTGCGGATTTTTGTATAAATAATAATTGATGCCATCGGCATAGCCGTTGAGTATTTTTTTTAGCCAGGCAGGTGCTTTGGCAAAATCTTTAATGGCATCAGCGGTGTCGATCACCAGCCGGATCAGCAGGTCATTGTAGAGGTCCTTTTCCCCGTTCACTTCAGATAAACGCCCGAGTTTTTCAATATAGTTCAGCTCCACCCTTTTAAAATCATCTTCGCACTGGGCATAAAGCAAACCAAAAACTGCATCAGCATCTGTTTTTCCATACACATGGGGTATCCCATAGTTGTCGCGGATGATGGTAATGTTGGCTGCCTGTTTTTTCCAGCGGCTGATCTCGGCTTGTGAGAACGGCTGTGCAAAAAGGCTGCAACAATTAATCGTACTGAGTAAAACAATGAAAAAAACTTTCATAACTAACATGATTTAATAGTTTAAACTTAATACCCTTTTTCCTGGTTTGTTCATTAATTGATTACAAATAAATGCCGATGACCAATGCTGCCATACAAACAATGAGCAGTATGACCAGCAGCGGCATGATGAATTTCACCCAGGTCTTCAGGCTGATGTTTACCATGGCCAGCGAAGGCAGTATCAGTCCTGTTGGCGCCAGGAACGACATCAGGCACATGCCATACATGTATGAATTCACAATTTCCCGCCCCGGTACGTTTACCAGTATGGCCAGCGCCCCAATGATGGGCATGGTCAATACGGCCATGCCGGAGGAGGATTGAATGAACAGGGAAAAAATAATATAGAATAGCAGCAACCCGAGTATAAAGAATGCGGGCTCCATGCCCTGCACCATATTGGCGGCATAATACAATATGGAATCGCTGATATGCCCTTCATTCAAAACAATGGTAACACCCCTGGCCACACCTATGATAAAAGCAACACCCAGCAGGCTTTCCGCACCTTTGATAAATTCCTGTATGAATATTTTTTCCTTTATGCCGGTGATGATGCCGATCAATATAGCAGAGCCAAGGAACAGTGCCGACATTTCAGTAGTCCACCAGTCTAAAAAAACCACCCCGCCGATCATGGTTAAAAAGGTACCGACATAGATAAACAGCAGCAGTTTTGTTTTCCATTCCAGTTTGGGTGTGCTGCTTTCGTTGCTGATGTTTATTGCGTACAATGATTTTACTTCGCCATCTATTTTACGTACCAGCGAAGCCGCAGGATCTTTTTTTATTTTGGCAGCATAACTCATAATATACCAAACCATTATTGCAGTTACAATTACCCAAAGTATTAAACGCTGGGGTAAACCATCCATCCAGTTGATGCCGGCGGCATTGGAAGCAATGATGACGGAGAAGGGATTGGTGAAAGCTGCAATACCTCCAACAGACGTGCCGCCAAAAATGACGGCCAGCGGTACCAGCAGGTCGTAACCGGCAGCCAGGAACAGCGGTACCAGTATGGGGTAAAAAACAATGGATTCTTCGGCCATACCATATGAACCTGCAAAAAAGGAAAATACAGAAGTAAGAATGGCGATCAGCCAGTGTTCACGGCCCTTCATGGTATGGGCGATCCAGGTGATACCTTTTACCATGGCGCCTGTTTCGTTGAAAACATACATGAACCCGCCGATGATTAGGGTGAATAAAATGATATCTATACTGTCCATGATCCCTTTAATGGGTGCCTGTAAAACTGCCAGGAATCCCTGGGGATTTCTTTTTTGTTTGGTAAATGATCCCGGAACCGAAACGGGCTTGCGGATCTCACCCTTTGTAAATTTCTCCAGCCTGATCCTGATGCCCAGGCTGTCCAGTGTTTGTTGGGAAAGCGGAAGCGCTATTTCATTGCTGTCGGTAACCATAGTAAATGTGTTACCGCTAACCGACAGTTTATTGTATTGCCCGGCCGGCAGCAGCCAGGTGCAAATGGCAGCAAGGATGATAACCAGCATCAGGATGGGGATGGGCCCGGGGAAAGATCTTTTTGTTGCCATGTAGTTGTTTTTTTGATTTGGTAGCCGGTTCTTTAGTCAACTGCTAACAGCCCTGTTCGCGGTTGTTTATAAACGTTCATTATCTTTTTTCTCCAATTGCTCAATCGTTTTCCTCGCCGCTGCCAATCTTATCTGTTTATTCTTTTCGACCAGTTTAGCGGTTGCCCATTTTTCTACTTTATGGTGTAAGGGAACAAGCAATGCTGCAATAGCAACTAAGGCCAGCAACATCAACACAGGTGAGTGGTGTGTTACCCGTTCTAAAAAAGGATGTAGCAATAAATTGAGAAATTCAAATACGATCAACAAAGCCACTACGCCAAAGAATTCTATCAGTTTTGTATTGGTAATAAAACTGCGGCTGAGGAGTAAATAAAGTGTGAGTAAAATAATGATACCGAGGGCAATTAAGGCGTATTGAATATTTTGTTTGCGTTGCTCAGTTGCTTTTATTTTTTCTGTTGCAACTTCCTGCTGCCGCAAATCTTCTTCAAATGTCAAAAGTTGATTTTGCTGAATACTCTTCAGGTTGTTAATACTGTCATTGGCTATTCTGTACATATCAGCATATTTCATTGCCAGATCATTGTTTTTATTCCTGTAAATATCCATTAGTAGTTTTGCTGCTGTTGTTACCTCATTTGTGAAAGGGGTATGCTCAACAACCTCAATTGCTTTTTTGGCATAGTGTGTACATGAATCTGTTTGTCCTTCGTCATTGTAGTATGTAGCTATATTTGTGTAAACACCGGTAAGAAAGCGTGGGGAATTAAATTGTGACATTTCCTTAATAGCCAGATTAAAATAAGCTGCAGCAAGCGTTTGGTTTTTTAATTTACCATACACTTTACCGGTTAGTGAATACATATTGCCTATAAAAGGTATCTTTTTTGCCTTGCTGCTTATTTGCTCTGCCCTTTGTAAGTATATTAAAGCAGAATCTAAAACATTCATTTTGATAAATGTTGAGCCTGTATTGGTGCATGTGATAAATTGAATAGTGAAATTATTGGTCTTAAGAGATTCGTTAAATGCTGTCTGGTAGATTTTCAATTGTTTGTTTAAATCTAAATTATAATTATGCCCAAGCCTGTTATTTACTATTGCCAGCACCGAAGAATTATTTATGCCTTCAGCAATCCGCAACGATTTTAAAGAGTATTCAAGGCTTTTATTGTTATTGCCGGTTGTATATCCCTGGTATCCGATCTGAGAATATGCAAATGCTTCAGCTATTTTATCTTTTTGCTTTTGAGCCAGGAATAATAGTTTTTGAGCAAATAAGAGATTCAGGTTTGGGTCTAACTCCTGAATGAGCAGCACATAATCATACAATTTGCCTATACGGATATCATCATTTTTTTCAGACAGAATAGTTTGAAGCTTTATGTCAATGCTATCGGTTTGTGCAAACAAAGTTTGCATACTTACTACAAAACAAAAGAGGATTATTGTTTTTTTCATGTTCGTTAATTGGTTTTGTTATCCTCTAATTGCTCTATTGTTTTCTTCGCAGCCGCAAGCCTTATCTTTTTATTCTTCTCTACGAGTTTTGCTGTTGCCCATTTTTCTACCCTATG
>CAZBIK010000294.1:0-4532 GCA_964491955.1 uncultured Ferruginibacter sp. | reverse complement strand
GGGTACTGCTCACCTCCTGGCATTTATTGAGCAAAATAAGATCGGAAATATCCTGTATTCCGGGTTGGATATTTCTCAAAAATTCGTAGATGTAGCCAGCGAAAAATACCCGGGCAACCGGTTTTATTGTATTGATATATTTGATGCGAATAATGAACTTCCAAAGTTTGATTATATTGTGATGAATGGGGTTTTTACTGAAAAAAGAGAATTGTCTTTTGAAGAGATGTGGGATTATTTTACAAAGCTCATCAGCCTTGTATCCGATAAATCCAATAAGGGATTCGCCTTTAATGTGATGTCAAAGAACGTTGATTGGGAAAGGGAGGATCTGTTTCATGTTTCATTGGACCTGTTGAGCGGATTTTTATGTAAACATCTTACTAGGGATTTTGTCATCAGGAATGATTATGGGCTGTATGAATATACTGTTTATGTTTTTAAAAAATAATTAAATGGCTAAAATAATAATATTCGGGATCCAGGATTTTGCTGAATTGGCGCACTATTACCTGGAAAACGACTCGGAACATGATGTGGCAGCTTTCTGTGTCAATGAAAAATATTTACCGGAAGAAAAGACATTTAAAGGGTTACCAATAATTGCATTTGAAAATATAAAAAAACATTATCCTGCAGGTGAATATAAATTCTTTGCACCCATGTCGCCCCAGCGGATGAACAGGATCAGGGAAGAAATTTACTTTGCCATTAAAGCCAGGGGATATGAACTGATCAGTTATATCAGCAGTAAAGCAACCATGTTTGAGAACAAAATAGGGGACAATTGTTTTATTTTAGAGAACAACACCATACAGCCATTTACTGCTATCGGCAATAATGTGGTCATGTGGAGTGGCAATCACATCGGCCACCATTGTGTTATAAAGGACCATGTTATGTTTACTTCACATGTGGTATTATCGGGGCATTGCACGGTTGAGAATTATTGTACATTAGGTGTGAATGCCACCATACGGGATGGCATTATAATTGCGGAAGGCACATTTGTTGCTATGGCAGCAAGTATCATCAGGAATACCGAGGCCTGGGGATTATATAAAGGGAACCCGGCTGTAAAATCGGAAAAATCAACCAAAGAGTTGTAATTATTATGTGGCAGAAAAAGGGAATAATTTTTAATGTGGATGGCCGGTTTGAATGGAATAAAAGCCATGCGCAGGTTCCAGTTGCTGATGTGCTTTCAGACAGGCTTCGTATTTATTATGCTGCCAGGAATTCGCAGGGCAAAAGCAATGTCTCTTTTATTGAAGTGGAAAAAGAGGATCCCGGGAAAGTAATATTTGAAAATAATATTCCATTACTGGAATTCGGAAATCCCGGCACATTTGATGATTCAGGCATCATGCCTACTTCTATTATCAATGTGGGGAAAAAGAAATATTTATATTATATCGGTTGGACAACCAGGCAAACCGTTCCATATCAGAATGCGGTAGGGCTTGCAATAAGTGATGATGATGGTAAAACATTTTATAAACTGTCGGAAGGGCCTGTTATTTCTGTCAATCATATTGAACCCTACTTTTCCGGTACTGCTTACGTTATGTTTGACAAGGGGATATTTAAAATGTGGTATTTATCCTGTATCAAATGGGAATCATTTGATGGCAAACCAGAACCGATCTATAATATCAAGTATGCTGAATCAGCGGATGGGATCAACTGGAAACAGACCGGAAAAATTGCAATTGGCCTGGATGCAGATGAAGGGGGATTGGTTAGCGCTTCCGTAATTATACAGGATGGCCTGTATAAAATGTGGTTTGGAAAAAGAAAGAAATCCGATTACAGGAACAATATTAAAAATACCTATCGGATCGGCTATGCAGAATCTAAAAACGGGATCGACTGGGAAAGAAAAGATGGGTTTTCCGGGATAGATATTTCTTCAGGTGGTTGGGACTCCGAAATGATCTCCTATCCGAATGTATTTTTAAATGATGGTACATTATTCATGATATACAACGGCAATGGATTTGGTAAAACCGGTTTTGGATATGCGGTCTGGAAGGATCAATGAAAAGGTATAAACGAAATTAAAATAATCAACAATGAATGCACAACTGGATTTTTTTAATAAAAACGGGTATTTTCTTTTTGAAAATTTCTTTGCAAAAAATGAAATTGATGTTGTTTTTAATGATGCCAGGAACGTTTTTTTAAGGCAGTTTATTGAAAAAGGGTATATACCGGAATGCCGCCTGGATGAATTAAGTGATGAACAATACAATGGCTTTCTATACAGGCTTTTTGAAGAAGACCTGGAAT
The DNA here is from genome assembly GCA_964491955.1 of uncultured Ferruginibacter sp. Classification (GTDB taxonomy): domain Bacteria; phylum Bacteroidota; class Bacteroidia; order Chitinophagales; family Chitinophagaceae; genus Ferruginibacter. The sequence continues at coordinate 2,240 of CAZBIK010000294.1, read as the reverse complement.
GTCTTACAAATTGCGGCAAACAGGTACAGCATTTGATCAGTCTGCATGCATTATCCCTGGATGCTAAAATTTGTGACCTGCTTAAGCAAATGGGGTTGTCATCCCCGGTAATCAGTACCAGGCCTGTTCTTTATTTCAATCATCCGAAACTTGCCCAAAAGAAGGTTTTTTATAAAGTAGATGCTCACCAGGATTGGAGAAGTATGCAGGGGTCTCTTAATGCCGTGGTAATCTGGATACCATTGACGGATATAAACAAAGACCTAGGGGCGCTGGAAATATTGCCTGGAAGTCATCTGGGGGGATTGAGAACAGATCATATTGAAAATGGTTTTGGCATGGTATCATTAACGGAAGCGGAAAAAGAAAAATTGATCTCCGTTGAAGTTAAGCAAGGGGATGCATTGATATTTTCATCTTTCCTGATCCACCAAAGCGGCGATAATATTTCCAATACACCCAGGTGGAGTTGCCATTTCAGGTATAATGACCTGGATGAACCAACTTTTATAAGCAGGAAATTTGCTCATCCTTATATCTATAAACCAAGTGACGAATTAATTACAAAGGATTTCCCTTTGGAAAAAAACATTTTAAAAATATACTCATAATGCTTACAGGTAATTTAAAACACAGTGATGTTAATGTACGTGGTATTGACTTCAAATTAATGACGTACACCCGTTCTCTTGAACTTTGTTCCAGGATGAATTATGAAACTGAAAACCTCGATTTTATCGATATGATAAAGCCGGGTGAAACCATGTATGACCTGGGGGCGTGTGAAGGGCGCTTTTCAATATATGCGGCTTTAAAAGGTGTAAGGGTGGTATCTTTTGAACCGGAGGAAAAAAATTACCTGGTTTTCACACAGAATATTGAACTGAACAATATCAGTGAAGATAAGCTTACAGCCATTCATGCAGGTGTTGGTGCTAAAAACGGCAAAGCGATCATTAACATCGGGCAACCCTGGGAAGGCGGGCATCAAAAGGTTATTGAGCATGGTGAAATACGGAATGATTTAAATTTTAATTTTGTTGAAAAACAGGAGATCCGGTTGATATCAATTGATTCATTTGTAGAAGAGGGAAAATACCCTTCCCCAAATTATCTTAAAGTGGATATCGATGGTTCAGAAATGCCATTTTTGAACGGTGCAGGCAAAGTGCTGCAAAGTAAAGACCTTAAGGGAATAATTTTTGAATTAAATGAAAAGGATCCCAATTTTGAAACGATTATCATGATATTGAAAAAAAGCGGTTTTATTGAAGACAAAAGGTTCAGTGTTCCAAATGAACCGGATCTTTTTAATATTATTTTCCTGAGAAAATGATGACTTCAGAAAATTCAATAACTGTTTACCCGGTTAATATATTACAGTAAGGTTTTGGCATAATAAACAATGTCCGCCAAACGGATCTTGCATTTTAGTCCGGAATTGACCGTAGTCTTTTGTTAATTATTTAACCTGCTTGAAATGATAATTTGGACAGTCTAAAATAGTATGAATGAAAACATTTGCAAGGATTAATCAGGATGTGATCAGTCAAAAAAAATTGAAAATTGTTTTTTTGGGGAATATGAATAACTACCCGTATGAATTTGCAAAAGAGTTAAAAAAAAGGGGGTACAACATTACTTTTATTGTAGATGCAGAAAAGGATTATTTACTGGACAGACCCGAATCATTGGACAGGGAATTGAACAATAATTATCCGGAATGGATAATTGAAAGGCCATTGCCCTGGAAAATGAAGGCATTTAAATTTTCCTTTCCCGATCTGTTTTTTACCGGTATGATCCGTTACCTGAATTCATTTGATATCATTTTTTTAAACGGCCACTGGATCTCCCTGGGTACATTTGTGAACAGCGGCAAACTTGTCGTGGATTTTTTTGCAGGTTTTGATCTTGATATTGCTGCCAATTTAAACCGGATATCTGTTTTTTCTTCCCGCTACAAAAAATCCGGCGGAATAATGAATAAGCTCATCCCTGTAGCTTTAACCAATTTGATCTTCAGGCGTATGATTAATTTCCAGCGTAGTGGAATTAAAAGGGCTGATCTTGTTAATTATTATCCTACAGGGATCAACACCGGTTCTGATGAATTGTTAGATGAGATCAAGGAAGGACAGTATTTCAGTAAGCTGGAATTCAGGGGTTTTGACTGTACAAAATTCCCTTACAGGGAGCCCATGGCAGGGAAAAAGGTATTTTCTATCCTTAATATCACC
>CAZBIK010000293.1:0-4533 GCA_964491955.1 uncultured Ferruginibacter sp. | reverse complement strand
TGCGTTGAATGTGGCGATAACCTGCTACCGGGAAACACAGAAAAGTGAAACCATTATTCAACGGACAGAACCGGGAATTGATATCGAAGACAAAAAGGATGATAAGGAGATCCTGGAAAAAAACATTGACTTGTTGCAGCAATTCATCAATGAACTGAAAGAACTGGATAAGGCATTGATGATCCTTTACCTGGAAGAAAAACCATACAGTGAAATAGCCGGGATCCTGGGTATAACGGAGACCAATGTGGCCACAAAGATCAACAGGATAAAAGAAAAATTAAAACAAAGATTTTCAACCATTAATTTATAAGACCATGGAAGACATCACTCTGAAAGTTCTCTGGAAAGCCCAGGAAGAAAAACTGGAAAAGAGCATGAAATTAAATCTTTTCCTGCTGGAATCTGTTCAAAAACAAAAAGCACAATCAAAACTTAATGGCCTGGCAAGACTGAAAACAGCTGCGGTTATCCTGGGCATCCTGTGGTCTTTAATTTTAGGAATGCTTATTTACGGAAATCAATTGCAAAATATTTATTTCACGGTTTCCACAGGCATGATCTTATTGATCACTGTTTTAGCTGTTGCACTGTATATCAGGCATATTGTACTCATCAGGGAAATTGATTACAGCCAAAGCATTACCGATACACAGAAAAAACTTTCCAGGTTGCAGGCATCTACCTTCAACAGCCGCTTTATCCTGTTACAAACCCCTTTTTATACAACCTGGTTCTGGAGTACCGGAATGATTGAAGGCAATCCTGTAAAATTCTGGCTGATCGCTGTACCGATTACCCTGATTTTCATCCTATTCACCATTTGGCTATACAGAAATCTTACCCCGGGAAATATGCATAAAAAATGGGTAAACCTATTGGTAAAAAACGACCCCGAGCATATATCTGTTATGCAGGCTCAGCATTTCCTGCTTGAGTTAGAAGCTTTCAAAAAAGGATAGGGGGAAAACCGGCAGTATTACAATATCCGTCAAGTATAATTACCTGATTACCAAAATTTGGATTTGGTTACCGGATAATTACCATTCATCCTTTAAAAAGCGCAATTCATGAATTATGACATTCAGATTACAATTAACCTTTTCTACATTGCGCCGGATTTAGAAAAACAGAAATTAAAGTACAACCATGAAACAAAAACTACTGCTGATCATTGCCATCAGCTTATTTACAACATTAAGCAGTTTTGCACAAAGCCTCATTAACATTACCGGCCGGATAAACGACAATACCGGGAAAGCAATAGCTGCTTCCACTGTGATGCTGCAGTCGGCCAAAGATTCTTCGCTGGTAAAAACTGCTGTATCCGACAGCAAGGGCAATTATGAGATCATCCAGGTAAAACCGGGCAGCTACTTTGTTTCTGCAACCGTTGCCGGAATGCAAAAAACCGTTTCTGCCGTATTTGAAGTTAAAGAGAATGAAAATGCAACTGCCCCGGTACTCACCACGCAACCTGCGGTAAAAAGCCTGGAAGGCGTAACGGTTTCCAGTGCCAAACCCATCGTGGAAGTGAAAGCCGATAAAACCATTTTAAATGTGGAAGGCACCATTAATGCCGTAGGCAATGATGCCCTGGAATTATTGCGCAAAGCGCCGGGTGTAATGGTGGATAAAGATGATAACCTGAGCCTTGCCGGTAAGAACGGGGTACAGGTGTACATCGACGGCAAACCAAGCCCGTTGACCGGTGCCGACCTGGCAGCTTATTTAAAATCCCTGCAATCTTCACAAATTGAAGCGGTAGAGATCATAACCAACCCGTCGGCCAAATATGAAGCCGCGGGCAATGCCGGCATCATCAACATCAAACTCAAAAAAAATAAAACCTTCGGAACAAACGGCAGTGTAAACGCAGGATATAATATCGGCGTTTATGGTAAATACAATGCCGGGCTGGCCCTTAACCACCGCAACAGCAAAATGAATGTATTTGGCAATTACAATTACAATACCGGGTTAAATGAAATGCTGTTCAACATGTACCGCGAACAGGGAGACAGTATTTTTAAGCAAACGAACAGGATGGTCAACCGCAATAAATACGGCCATAATTTTAAGGCCGGTGCCGATTTTTTCATTGACAAAAAGAGTACGGTTGGGGTGATTGTAAACGGGAACATCTCGGCCAATGAAATGGATACTGACGGCCCGATGTACATCATTTACAGGCCCACCAATACCACTTCGAGGTTGTTGCTGGCATCCAATGACAATGATTCCAAAAGAAACAATGTAAATACCAACCTCAATTACCGGTATGCGGTTACCGGCGGCACGGAGTTGAATATTGACGTGGATTACGGTATTTTCAGGCTCAGGAATAACCAGTTTCAGCCCAATGATTATTTTGATGCTTCCGGCAACACCAAATTATTCAGCAATGTTTACCGCATGATCTCGCCCACCGACATCGATATTTTTTCGGCAAAAACAGATTATGAAAGGAATTTTTACAAAGGCCGCCTGGGATTCGGGGCCAGGGTTGGATTTGTAAAAACGGACAATGATTTTAAACGCTATGATGTGTTTGGCAGCACCGAAGTGTACGACAAGGATAAAAGCAACCGCTTCAATTATAAAGAGAATATCAATGCCGTTTATGTGAACTACAACCGGGCATTCAAAGGATTTATGTTCCAGGTGGGTGTACGGGTAGAAAATACGGTTAGTGACGGTACATCTACCGGGTTTAAATACAATACCAATACCAGCACTTACGAAAATTATGATTCATCCATTCACCGCAATTACACGGATGTGTTCCCCAGCCTGGCTCTGACTTTTAACAAGAACCCGATGAGCCAGTTTGGTATTACCTACAGCCGCCGCATCGACAGGCCGGCCTACCAGGACCTGAACCCGTTCGAGTTTAAACTGAATGATTACACTTTTATGAAAGGGAATACCAACCTGAGGCCGCAATACACCAACAGTTTTGGTTTAACACATACCTACAAATACAAATTAAATACGCAGCTGAATTACAGTCATGTTAAGGATATTTTTACACAGCTGCCGGATACAACCGAAGGTTCAAAAAGCTTTTTAACCAAAAAGAACCTGGCCACGCAGGATATTGTGAGCCTGAATATCAGCTATCCTTTCCAATACAAATGGTACGGGTTCTTTGTAAATGTGAATTCTTACTACTCCATTTACAAAGCTGATTTTGGCGGCGGCGACCGTAAAGTGAACCTGGATGTTTTTGCCATGAGTTTTTATATGCAGAACACCTTTAACCTGGGTAAAGGATTTAAGGCAGAACTGAGCGGGTTTTATACCTCGCCAACCATCTGGCAGGGAACTTTCAAAAGCATTGCCATGTACAGCATCGATGGCGGATTACAAAAAACGATATTTAAAGGTAAAGGAACCGTAAGGGCTGCAGTGAGTGATATGTTCCGGTTAATGAAATGGAAAGGAAGTACCAACTTTACCGGCCAGTACAGTGAAGCAAGCGGGCGTTGGGAAAGCCGCCAGTTCAAACTGAACTTCAGTTACCGTTTTGGCAATGCCCAGGTAAAAGCGGCTCGCCAGCGTAAAACTTCGATAGAAGAAGAAAATAAAAGAACGCAGCAAAGCGGCGGCGGAATGGGCGGCGGAAATTAAAAAAACAATTACTAAACAAAAAAATCCGTCACGCCTAAGGCGTGACGGATTTTTTTGTCATGAACGTGTAATGTTATGCTGCACCGGCCATTCGTTTTAACGCTGTTTTAACTGGCTTTTGTATTTTCTTAACAGCATGGCTCAGGAAATAGGTGGATATTTGTACTACGAAAAAAGCAATAAAGATTTTCTCATAAGCAGTTAGTTTTGGTAACCGGCCCCTGTTTCTACAGGGGCCTTTCTTATGCGGTAATTTTTTTGAGAAAGAGGGCCTGATTGATCATCGACAGTTGAACATTGTACATTGAAAATTGAATATTGAGCATTTTGGAAAAGCCGTTAATAATGATCATGTGCTCAACTATTCAATACACAATGATCAATGTTCAATATTCAATTAACAAATGGGGAAAGCTTATCGCCAGGGAATTGTTATAAGGTCATTCACCAGCCACTCGACCAGGTCCATTAAAAAGACTATCCACAAAATCCTGTTTATCAAAAACCAGCAGGTCTTCGGCCTTTTCGCCAACCCCAATGAATTTTACGGGTATCTTAAATTGATTGGCGATCGCCAATACCACACCGCCTTTGGCCGTGCCGTCGAGTTTTGTGATGGTCAATGCGGTAACATCTGTGGCAGCGGTAAAATGCCTGGCCTGTTCCAGTGCATTCTGGCCGGTACTGCCATCCAGTACCAGCATCACTTCATGAGGCGCATCGGGCACAACTTTTTGAATAACCCTTTTGATCTTGGTGAGTTCATCCATCAGGTACGCTTTGTTGTGCAAACGTCCCGCCGTATCAATGATAATAACATCCACATTTTTGGCAACACCGCTGTTCACCGTTTCAAAAGCCACGGCTGCCGGGTCGCTGCCCATTTCTTTTTTTACACTT
>CAZBIK010000292.1:0-4563 GCA_964491955.1 uncultured Ferruginibacter sp. | reverse complement strand
ACCTTAAACCTTAGACCTTAAACCTTAGACCTTAAACCTTAGACCTTAAACCTTAAATCCTCCCCCTCCTGATTTATTTTGTCCTTGCTTCGACAGGCTGTAAGCAGCAACAGCAGCAGCACTGCGGGGAAAGCTTATCTTTTGCTCATGGCTAAATTTTCAGATCATTGTTTAATATTTGGCAGGGGAGCCATAAAACCTTAGTTTTGCACCGCGAAGTAGAGCAGCGGTAGCTCGTCGGGCTCATAACCCGAAGGTCACTGGTTCGATCCCAGTCTTCGCAACAAGGGCCCGGTTCTTCCGGGTCTTTTTTTTGAATATTTATTTTTTAATCTTTAACCCCCTATTATGAAAAGAATCTTTTTAGCACTTATGGTGCTTGCAACCGTTGCCTCATGTAAAAAGGACAAGAACGATCCGAATTGTGAAAAATCTGTAGCAGGTATTGCAGCCAGTTACAAAATAACAAAAGCTACAGTTACCATGACCGGTTTTCCTGAATCAGACATTACTTCATCAGTCTTTGATGCCTGTGATCTGAATGGCGTTTACCAGTTGAAAACTGATAAAACAGTGATCTACACTGAAACTGCTCTTGGATGTACCGGAAGCGGAGTAGGCACCTGGGATGTTGTTGCAGGAAATATTACCATTTCTTTTGCATCAGGTACAGGTACTGAATTTCCAAATTCAGCTACTACAACTGAAGTATCAGGTTGGGACTGTAATACTTTGGTTTTATCGGAAGTTCCTACTGCCGGACAAACTTTTAAGTACACGTTCACGAAACAATAAATTATTTTATTTGTTTGAAAAAGCCGCTTTTAAAAGCGGCTTTTTCTATTGAAAAAACAGGGCCGGCTTACCTGTAATTACATGCTGCACTATATATTAATACTGAAGGAGAGCCAAAAAAACGATATTTTTGCGGGATTGAAGAGACGGGTATTTAATAATTTTTGAAAATGAAATCAGGTTTTGTAAACATATTCGGTAAGCCCAATGCGGGTAAAAGCACTTTGCTCAATGCACTGATGGGAGAAAAGATGGCCATTGTATCGCACAAGGTACAGACCACGCGGCACCGCATCAAGGCCATCCTTACCGAAAAGGATTACCAGATCATTTTTTCAGATACACCCGGCATCATTGAACCCAAATACAAACTGCACGAAAAAATGATGCAGGCCGTAAAAGGCAGCCTCGAAGATGCCGACCTGGCCCTGCTCATCACCGACGTGCGGGAAAATACCGATGAAAGCCATGCCATTTTTTCGGCATTGAAACTGAAGGCCCCGGCCATTGTGATATTGAACAAGGCCGATACGGTGAATGACGAACAGTTAAAAACAACCACTAAATTCTTTGAGCAGCAGCCATACTGCAAGGAAGTGGTTTCCCTTTCGGCATTAAAGAACCAGGGTGTAGATAAACTGCTGCAGCGCATTTTGCATTGGCTCCCCGAAGGCGAACCCTTTTATGAAGGCGATGACCTGAGTGATATGCCTACCAAATTTTTTGTAGGCGAGATGATCCGTGAAAAGATTTTTTTATTGTACGGCGAAGAGATCCCTTACCACGCCACCGTGCTGGTACAGGAGTTCACCGAAAAAGCATCGCTCACCAAGATCAGCGCCGAGATCATTGTGCAGCGCGAAACACAAAAAGGCATCATCCTCGGCGGCGGCGGCACCATGATCAAAAAACTGGGTACCGATGCCCGTAAGGATATTGAGGCATTCCTGGGAAGAAAAGTGTTCCTGGAACTTTTCGTAAAAGTGAGGCCCAAGTGGAGGGATAATGAGTTTCAGCTGAAGGAGTATGGGTATTAAATGGATAATTGATAATGAGATAATGTATAATTTTTGCAGGTTCGGGTGTATGCAAAAATGGCCATCTCAAAGTGATATAAAACATTATCAATTATCAATTAAATAATTATCAATTAACAAAAATGAGTTTCACCGTCGCAATAACAGGCCGCCCCAACGTGGGCAAAAGCACTTTCTTTAACCGGCTGCTGGAGCAACGCAAGGCCATCGTGGATGACCTCAGCGGCGTTACCCGCGACCGTCAGTATGGCGTGGCGGAATGGGCCGGCAAGACATTCAACGTGATAGACACCGGCGGTTTCGTGGCCGGCAGCAACGACATGTTTGAAAAGGAGATCCGCAAACAGGTGCTCATAGCCATTGAAGAGGCCAATGCCATCATCTTTATGGTAGACGCCGTCACGGGCATCACCGAACTCGACAACAGCATGGTTGACCTGCTCCGCCGCAGCACCAAACCCGTGTACCTGGTGGTGAACAAGGTGGATAACCACGAACGCCTGATGGAAGCCAGCGAATTTTATGCTCTCGGTTTCGACAATATCTTTTTTGTGTCCTCCATCAGCGGCAGCGGAACCGGCGAAATTTTAGACGCCATCACCGACGGCATCAGCGATAAGGATTCGGAGGAAGCGGCCCTGGAGACCGACCTGCCCAAGATCGCCATCATCGGCCAGCCCAACGTGGGCAAATCATCGCTGCTGAATGCGCTGGTAGGACAGGAGCGTACAATCGTAAGCGATATTGCCGGCACCACCCGCGATACCATCCACACCCATTACAATTTATACAACAAGGAATTCATGCTGATCGATACGGCAGGCATACGCCGTAAAACCAAGGTGCACGAAGACCTGGAATTTTATTCGGTGATCCGCGCCATCAAGGCCGTGGATGAGGCCGATGTATGCATGCTGCTGCTGGATGCCGGCAAGGGCATTACCGCGCAGGACCTCAGCATTTTTGCGCTCGCCGAAAAAAAGGGCAAGGGCATTGTGGTGCTGGTCAATAAATGGGACCTGGTGGATGATAAAAAGACCAACACCACCAAGGATTATGAAAAGGAACTGAAGAAACGTTTTGCACCGTTCAGCGATGTGCCCATCATCTTTATTTCGGTAACCGAAAAGCAACGCATCTTTAAAAGCATTGAAGCGGCGCTGGAAGTGTATGAGAACCGCAAACGCAAAATACCCACCTCGCAATTAAACGACGTGATGCAGAAAGCCATTGAAGCCTACCGCCCGCCGGTGGTGAGGGGCAACCAGATCAAGATCAAATACATTACCCAGTTGCCCACTTTTACACCCAGTTTTGCCTTTTTCTGCAATTACCCCGATGATGTAAAAACGCCCTACAAAAATTACCTCGAGAACCAGTTGCGTGAAAAATTCAATTTCAGCGGTGTGCCGTTGAGGTTGTTTTTCAGGAAGAAGTGAGCCAAAACCTATAAGTGTTTGCAGCATTGGTATTGTGCGTTGGTAAACCTTATAGCGTTTGTTGTAAATAGGTTTTGCAACATTGGTTTTGTGTGTTGGTAAACCTTTTAGAGTTTTTGTTTAAAGGATAGCCCAACCCCAAACGCTATAAGGTTTTGCTAAGCTGCAAAGCCGGCTGCAAACCTTATAGGTTTTGCCCTGCCTCAAACCTCACAGTTTTTTATAATTCCACAACCATTGCATTTTTCAGGTAAACAGGCTGGGTATGAAATTCAATAAATTTTTCACAGCCGCCAAACCAGTCCAAAACCTTTTGGCGTTGTAATGTGGTGGGTGTATCTGTAAGAAAAGCATTATAAGATGACCAGTACCAATCCTGGATCGCTTTACAATAACCATGATGTTCGGCATTTTTATGAATATAAAATACGGTGGAGCTGTATTGTGCATCAGACGTCACTTCTACCCGGCGCAGGTAATCCATAAACAAAGCGCCTTTTCGATTATTTCTTTTGTTAAATGATTTTGTATAGCTGTTCAATAAATTTGAAAACTGCTGCATTACAAATTCCGGCTGCCAGCCATCCTCAGCTTTACCATGAGGTTTATTGATCTTATATTGGCCTGTTAATACATCATTAGATTTTACCTGTATTAAAAAATGAAAATGATCGGGTAATAGCGAATAGGCAAAAGTATCTGCAACCGGTGTAATGTATTTGTTGAAGCGCTTTAAAAAGAACCGGTAGTTATCCTCATTCAAAAACAATTTTTCGTCGCCAATGGCATGGCTCATGATATGATATATGTTATCCGGCAAAAGCGGGGCATAATAATCCATGGGGTACGTTTTAATGTATAAACTTAAAAAATAATTTTTTTAAATGCAACAGGGGGTAAAACCTATTCGCAGGATGCAACCTATAAGGTTTGCCGCTATAGTTTTGTGAGTTGGCACCCAAAAACCTATAAGGTTTGCCGCAAGGATTTGTGTGTAGGAGAACCTTATAGTGTTTGATGTTGAGAAAGGCCCCGCCCCAAACGCTATAAGGTTTTGCTATGCGACAAGGCCCTGCTGCAAACCTTATAGGTTTTGCTATGCCACAAGGCCCACCCCAAAACCTATAAGGTTTGCCGCCAGGGTTTTGTGAGTTGGAAACCTTATAGTGTTTGATATTCAGGTTTGATATTCAGAAAGGCCCCGCCCCAAACGCTATAAGGTTTTGCTAAGCTCCAAAGCCCGGCTGCAAACCTTATAGGTTTTGCTATGCGACAATGCCCACCCCAAAACC
>CAZBIK010000291.1:0-4623 GCA_964491955.1 uncultured Ferruginibacter sp. | reverse complement strand
AGTTTAACACAACCCGGTGGTGCATATTCGCAGCAAATATTTGTACGGTTTGCACCCACATTGGTACAATCCTATAACGGCAATATTCCTGTTGGCGGAGGCGGTGCTTCTACGATCAATGTGGCTGCAGTTGGTTCCGGTGTTAATTCGGTACCAACAGTTACTTCGGGTGCTGCGTCTGCCATAACCACCATTTCAGCTACTGTAGCAGGTACCTTACCATCCATTGGCTGTTCAGCGGTTACTGCTTATGGTATAGAGTACAGTTTAACCAATGGTTTCCCCAATGGCAGCGGTACGCCCGTGCCATCCACCAACCTGGCCGGTATAAACTTTTCTTCTGACCTGGCAGGCTTAACCCCCAATACCACATATTATTATCATGCCTATGCTACCAATGCAGGCGGAACAGGATATGGTGCACAACAGCAATTCACCACATTATCTTTAACGCCGGTTTTAAGTGCAACCGCTTTGGCTCCATTTGGCAATGTTTGTATCAATACGGTTGCTGGGCCCAATACATTTACCATCGATGGTTCGGCGCTCAATGCAACCAACATCAATGTTGGCCCCTTAACCGGCTTCACATTCTCAACAACTGCAGGTGGAACCTATACCGCTTCATTAAGTTTGGCACAACCCGGCGGAACATTCAGCCAGGCCATCTTTGTACGTTTTACGCCAACACTGGTACAGTCCTATAACGGAAATATTCCGGTAAACGGCGGTGGCGCTGCAGCCATCACTGTGGCAGCCTCAGGTGCAGGTGTTAATACCCTGGCTACGGTTACAACCGGTGGAGCCAGTGCTGTTACTGGAATTTCTGCAACGCTTGCTGGAACGATCCCAACCAATGGTTGTTCTGCTGTAACTGCGTATGGCATTGAATACAGTTTAACAAACGGCTTCCCCAACGGAAGCGGAACACAAGTGCCATCCACCAACCTGGCAGGCATTAATTTTTCTTCAAACGTAACGGGACTTACCCCGGCAACCAATTATTATTATAAAGCTTATGCCACAAACAGCGGCGGTACAGCATATGGCACCCAGCAGGCATTTACAACAGCTACACCGGGTTTAACTACATCAACCCTTGGTGGTTTCGGTAATGTTTGTTTAAATACAGTGGCGGGCCCCAATTCATTTACCATTACCGGTACCAACCTGTCGGCAGCCAATATAACCGTAGCTGCCCTGGCTGGATTTACCTATTCAACAACGGCCGGCGGCACTTATACGGCAACGTTAAGTTTAGCCCAGCCCGGCGGCGCATATTCGCAACAGGTATTTGTGCAGTTTACACCAACAGCGTTGCAATCGTATAATGGCAACATTGTTGTTGGCGGCGGCGGCGCAGCCCCTGTAAACCGTGCAGCAACCGGCGCAGGCATCAACACAGCGCCTTCCGTTACCAGTGGATCTGCCAGCGCAGTTACACAAATATCTGCAACGGTTGCTGGAACCATACCTTCTGTTGGATGTTCAGCTGTAACGGCCTATGGCATTGAGTTCAGCACAACCAATGGTTTCCCCAACGGAACAGGTACAGCAGTTGTTTCAGGCAATTTAAGCGGCGTTAATTTTTCTTCTGCACTCACCGGCTTAACACCCAGTACTACCTATTATTATCATGCTTATGCAACCAATGCAGGCGGTACAAGTTATGGGGCACAGGGATCGTTTACAACTTCTGCGCCGGTATTAACGGCCACACCGCTTACGGGTTTTGGCGCTGTTTGTATCAATGCAACCGCAGGCCCCAATTCGTTTAATATTAACAGTAATGCAGTTACGGCAGCCAATATAAATGTGGGACCGCTGAATGGTTATTCTTTCTCAACAACAGCAGGAGGTACTTATACCGCATCTTTAAGCCTGGTGCATGCAGCCGGGCCATTTACACAAACCATTTATGTGCAGTTCAGCCCGCTGGCAGTTCAGGCATATAATGGCAATATACCGGTTAGCGGGGGTGGAGCGGCAACCATCAATGTTGCGGTTACCGGCAGCGGAACCAATACCGTGGCAACCGTGGTAACCGGAAATTCAACCATACTTAATCCAAATGCAGTAACACTGGCGGGCATCATCAGCAGCATTGGCTGCAGCCCGGTTACAACCACCTATGGCATTGAGTACAGCGGCATCAGCGGGCTGGCAAACGGCCTGGGTACCAAAGTGCCTTCAACCAATTTAAGTGCAGGCAATTTCTCATCCACCATCAATGGTTTGGTACAGGGTGCCACTTACTATTATAAGGCCTATGCCGTGAACAACGGAGGTATTGCCTATGGTGCAGAGCGTTCATTTACACTCACCACGTTACCTGCAGGATTTGTGATCTATTCTAATCCCATACAGCGTGGTACCAATATGCATTATTCATACGGCAATATCAAACCCGGCCATTATGAGGTACAGATCTTCAACAGCGCAGGCCAGTTGGTTTACCAGCGTTCACTGATCACGCAATGGAATTTTATTGATGATAACTTTATCGTACCCGGGAATATCGGAACAGGAGTTTACAGTTTACATATTGTAAGTCCGGGGTTCAGGGATAAGAAGATATTTATGATCTGGTAACAGGTATTCAATGAATTTTTAAAAAAAGCGGCTTACTAAACAGTAGCCGCTTTTTTCTATACCTGAGGCGCCATTAAAGTGTCAACCTGACAGCAAATTGTTATTGGTACTATGTTTGCACCCTCCCAATCAAACTAAAAAACTATGCAAAAAGGCAGTATACGGGTACAAACCGAGAACATTTTTCCCATTATCAAGAAATTTTTATACAGCGAACATGACATTTTTATACGTGAGCTGGTGAGCAATGCTGTGGATGCCACGCAAAAACTGAAAACTTTGTCATCTATCGGCGAAGTGAAGGGCGAACTGGGTGACCTACGGATCGACATCCGTATTGATAAGGAAAAAAAGACGCTTACCATTTCGGATACCGGCATTGGTATGACGGCTGAAGAGATCGACAAATACCTGAACCAGGTGGCTTTCAGCGGGGCAGAGGAGTTCCTGGAAAAATACAAGGGCCAGAATGAGGCCAATATCATCGGGCATTTCGGGCTGGGTTTTTACAGCTCTTTTATGGTGAGTGACCAGGTGGAGGTTTTTTCCAAAAGTTTCAGGGAAGACAGCAAGGCTGTTCGATGGGAATGTGACGGCAGCCCGGAATTTACTTTGGAAGAAACGGAAAAAACAAACCGGGGAACCGATATTGTTTTGCACCTGAATGATGAAAGCCTGGAATTTTTAGAACCGCACAGGGTTAGAACCGTGCTTGAAAAATTCTGCCGGTTTTTACCGGTCCCAATTTTTTTCAATGACGGAGAACCGAAAGATGAAAAAGAAAAGGGAGAAGAAAAACAGATCAATAACCCAACCCCGGCCTGGACCAAAAAGCCATCTGAATTAACCGACGAAGATTACCAGAAATTCTACCGGGAATTATACCCCTTTGGTGAAACACCATTGTTCTGGATACATTTGAATGTAGATTACCCGTTTAACCTGACCGGTATCTTATATTTCCCGAAGATCAAACAGAGCTACGAAGTACAGAAAGATAAGATCCAGTTGTACAGCAACCAGGTTTTTGTTACTGATGAGGTCAAGGATATCGTTCCGGAATTTTTAATGCTGATGCACGGGGTGATCGACAGCCCGGACATTCCGCTGAACGTGAGCCGCAGTTACCTGCAGGGCGACCCGAATGTGCGGAAGATCAATGCTCACATCACTAAAAAAGTAGCCGATAAACTGGAAGAGATATTTAAAAATGACCGTAAACAGTTTGAGGAAAAATGGGAGAGCCTGGGGCTGTTTGTGAAGTACGGTATGATGACAGATGATAAGTTTCTGGAGAAGGCAAATAAGTTCCACATCCTGCAGGACAGCAGGGAAGAAAAATATTATACACTTGAAGAATACAGGCTGGCAACAGAAACCCTGCAAAAAAATAAAGATGGCAAACTGGTAATTTTATATACAACAAATCCTGTACAGCAGGATGCTTTTATACAACAGGCTGCAGCAAAGGGTTATATCGTTGTTAAGCTTGAGACCATCATCGACAATGGTTTTTTGAACCAGATGGAAATGAAGTGGGAAAACGTGCAGTTTGTACGGGTTGACAGCGATATCGTTGACAATTTAATTGATAAGCAGGAATCTGCAGAAACAGTGCTGAGCAAGGATGATGAAGCAAAACTGAAAGACCTGTTCTCGGTAAAGAACCCGGAAGTAAATGTATCTGTTGAAATAAAAGGCCTTAGCGCTGATGCGCCGCCGGTAGTGGCAACCCGGCCCGAGTTCATGCGCCGTATGAAGGATATGGCGGCCTTGCAGGGTGGCATGGGTGCGTTTTATGCCAACATGCCCGATGAGGTTACCCTTACCGTTAACGGCAATCATGCCATTTATAAAACGGTTTTGGCCGAAGCAGAAAAAGAAAAGCAGGAAAAGCTGGTACACAATTTAGCCGACCTGGCTTTGCTTTCACAGGGGTTATTAAAGGGAAACAGTTTAACGGGTTTTATTAACAGGAGTGTGGAGTTGATGAGTTGAGGGGTTTGAAACGTTTAAGGGTTTAAAGGTTTA
>CAZBIK010000290.1:0-4644 GCA_964491955.1 uncultured Ferruginibacter sp. | reverse complement strand
ATGATCATCATACCTGCAATTGATATCATCAACGGTAAATGTGTTCGCCTCACTAAAGGTGACTACAATCAACAAAAGATCTATAATGATGATCCGGTTGAAGTGGCCAGGCAGTTTGCAGGAGCTGGCTTTCAAAGGTTGCATATTGTTGACCTGGAAGGGGCCAAAGCCGGAAAGATCTGCAACATGACTGTTTTGGAGAACATTGCAGCTGCAGTCAATCTGGTGATCGATTTTGGAGGAGGTGTAAAACAGCGCAGCGATGTAGTTGCTGTCCTTAATGCCGGTGCTTCAATCGTTACTGTTGGGAGCATTGCTGTAAAGCAACCCAACATGCTGGAAGAATGGCTGATGGAATTTGGTGTGGATCATTTTTTGATCGGCGCCGATGTGCTGCATGAAAATATAAAGATCAGTGGATGGCTGGAAGACCCGGGAATCAACATATTTGATTTTATGGAACAAATGGCCGGGCTTGGAGTAAAGCAGGTCTTCTGCACGGATATTTCAAAAGATGGGATGATGCAGGGCCCCTCAATTGATCTGTATAAAAAGATCATTTTGAGACATCCTGAAATTAATTTAATTGCCAGCGGTGGTGTACAAAATATTGGTGATGTAAAAAAACTGGATGAGGCCGGGTGTGCCGGTGTGATCATTGGCAAGGCAATTTATGAAAAACGGATATCGCTGCAGGAACTGGTAACACTAAACAGGTAAAGCAATGCTGACAAAAAGAATCATCCCCTGCCTGGACATTAAAGACGGGCGGACCGTAAAAGGAATAAACTTTGAACATATCCGTGATGCCGGCGACCCGGTGGAACTGGCTATGTTGTATTCCAAACAGGGGGCAGATGAACTTGTATTCCTCGACATCACTGCAACGGTTGAAAAAAGAAAAACATGGGTTGAACTGGTAAAAAGAATTGCCTTCCACATCAATATACCTTTTACGGTTGGAGGAGGTATCAGTTCGGTGGAAGATGTTGCAGTTCTTTTGCAGCATGGTGCTGATAAAATTGCTGTAAATACAGCAGCCTTTAAAAACCGGGCTTTAATTGGGGAACTGAGTAATGCCTTTGGAAGCCAATGCGTGGTGCTGGCCATTGACACAAAAAAGGAAGCAGATGGTGAATGGTATGTGTATTTGAATGGCGGCAGAACAAAAACCGGGACCAGGGCAATCGACTGGGCAAAGCAGGCTGTTGATGACGGGGCAGGAGAAATATTATTGACCAGCATGAATAATGATGGCACAAAAAATGGATTTGCTTTGGATATAACTGCAACATTATCCGGGGCCTTGCCGGTGCCTGTCATTGCATCAGGTGGGGCAGGAACGTTAACACATTTTAAAGAAGTATTTGAAACTGCCAATGCTGATGCTGCATTAGCTGCAAGCATATTTCATTTCAGGGAAATTGAAATTCCCGGTTTAAAACAATATTTATCTCAGCAAAAAATACCGGTAAGATCATGACAGTTAATTTTAGTAAATATTCCGATGGGCTTGTGCCTGCCGTGATCCAGGATGCTGATACCAATAAGGTATTGATGCTTGGATTTATGAATGGGGAAGCATTGGAAAAAACAAAGACGTTGCAAAAAGTCACTTTCTTCAGCCGTAGTAAAAACCGATTATGGACCAAAGGGGAAGAAAGCGGAAATTTTCTTTTTGTAAAAGAAATAAAAGTTGATTGCGATGAAGATACGCTGTTGATCAAAGTGAAACCTGCGGGTGCCGTTTGCCATACCGGGGGGGATACCTGCTGGAACGAAATAAATGCCGGGGATAATTTTTTAGCGGCACTTGAAAATATAATTGCTGAAAGAAAACTGAATCCCTGCGAACAATCCTACACCAGTTCTTTATTTGCAAAAGGGATCAATAAAATTGCCCAAAAAGTAGGCGAGGAGGCTGTTGAACTCGTTATAGAAGCCATGGATAACAATGATGATCTGTTCAAAGATGAAGCAGCCGATCTTTTATTTCATTATTTGATCCTGTTACAGGCAAAGGGTTTTAAACTGGAGGATGTGATTGCCGTTTTGAAAAACAGGCATAAAGAATAATGCAGCTCTGCTGCTGAATAAGTAAGCAATTTATTGATGCAAAATCATGTTTTATTTATTAAAGATTCCTTTGGGTGTTGATAAAAATATTATCTTTCAAATAAAATTTATGCAAATAAAGACCCTAGCTTATATTTTATACCTGGCATGTATATTATGTATACATGAAAGCTGCAATGATCAAAAGCAAAAAGAGGCAGAAGTGCCGGCAGTGGCAACCGGGCATGCCGCCTGGAGCGCACAAAGCAATATTTATGAAGTGAACTTGCGACAGTTCTCAGCAGCAGGTACCATTATGGAATTTGAAAAAGCCCTGCCCAGGTTAAAAGAGATGGGCGTGGAAATTTTATGGTTCATGCCCATAACCCCCATTGGTGTTGAAGGAAGAAAAATGACTGAAAAAGAATTGGGCAGTTATTATGCGGTGAAAGATTATAAAGGATTTAATCCTGAGTTTGGCACCATGGATAACTGGAAAGCTTTTGTAAAACATGCTCATGAAATGGGCTTTAAAGTAATTACCGATTGGGTGGCCAATCATTCGGCTCCGGATAATCACTGGATGACATCCCACCCGGAATTCTACGCCAAAGATTCAGCAGGGAACCTGATTGCCCCCCACGATTGGACAGATGTCCGAAAATTGGATTATAGCAACCGTGCATTGAGAGACAGTATGATAGATGCCATGAAATTTTGGGTAACCGAAACCGGTATTGATGGCTTTCGCTGCGATGTAGCTGATGAGGTTCCTATTGATTTCTGGAAGGAATGTATTGCTGAATTGCGGAAAATAAAACCGGTGTACATGTTGGCTGAAGGAGAAAACCTGGAATTATATGCTGCCGGTTTTGACCAGTTATATGCCTGGAACATGATGCGGGCTATGGCCGACCTCTATGCCGGGAAGAAAACAGTAAAGCAGTTTGATTCGGTGGTACAGGCAGAAATTAAAAAGTATCCTGAAAATGCATACCGTTTATTTTTTACAACCAACCACGATGAGAACAGCTGGAACGGGACCGAGTTTGAAAAATACGGGGATGCCTATAAAACGTTTGCGGTGTTTTCACAAACCATGTACCAGAGTGTCCCGCTGATCTACAACGGGCAGGAAGATATGAATAAAAAGCGCCTCAAATTTTTTGTAAAGGATACCATACCCTGGGGAGGGGAAATGGACCTTGCCGCTTTTTATAAAACATTGCTCTCCTTACGTAAAGCCAACCCGGCATTGGCTGCAGGGGCATCTTATAAAAAACTTTCCAGTTCTGCCGATACGGCTGTTTTTGCCTATCAACGGGAAAATGGATCCAATAAGATTGTGGTGATCCTTAACCTGTCGAAGCAGCCACAAAAATTCAGGGTGCCTGATAAAACCATTGCAGGCGAACCGCTGAATATATTTATGGGTGTACCGGAAAAAATAAACGAAGCCCATGAATTCAGTATAGAGCCCTGGGGTTATATAGTTTATGATTACCGGTAAATTCAATTAGTCCTGCGCTTAACCCCGGAATATTTTTTTGCCGGGTAATAATTTATTGTATTTTTAACAAAGTGTATTTTTTACACAATTGCTGTATAAACTAAAACGATTGCTATGCCTGTAACTGAATCGGTTGTTAATGGAGCTCATCCTGCTGCTGAAAATAAACCAAGGCTTTCCATAAAGCAGATACTGAATATGAGCGTTGGTTTTTTCGGTATCCAGTTTGGTTTTGCTTTGCAGAATTCCAATGTATCCAGGATATTTGAAACGCTGGGCGCCGAGATCGATAAAATTGGTTTTCTCTGGATAGCTGCACCTGTTACGGGTTTGCTGGTACAGCCCATTATCGGTTATTTAAGTGACCGGACCTGGCACCCGCGGTGGGGAAGGAGAAGGCCCTTTTTTTTCTTTGGTGCATTGTTCTCTTCCATTGCTTTGTTTTTAATGCCCCAATCCAGTATGTTGTGGATGGCAGCCACCTTATTGTGGATGCTGGATGCGTCTATCAATATTTCCATGGAGCCATTCCGTGCATTCGTTGGTGATAAATTGCCATCTTCTCAACGTACTGCAGGCTTTGCTGCGCAAACCTTTTTTATTGGTTTGGGTGCGGTTATCGCGTCGCTGTTGCCTTATATTTTCACGAACTATTTTAATATCAGCAATACAGCTGCACCGGGTGTGATCAGCGATTCGGTAAAGTATTCTTTTTACATTGGCGCTGTTGTTTTTTTAGTGGCGGTTTTGTGGACCGTTTTCACAACCGATGAATTCCCGCCGGAAAATATAGAGACCTGGGAACAGGAAAAATTAAAAACAAAAGGGTTGCTGAATGGCTTAAAGGAAATTTCCACGGGTATTTTTAAAATGCCAAAGACCATGATGCAACTGGCACTGGTCCAGTTTTTTACCTGGATCGCTTTTTTTGCCATGTGGATCTACACCACTTCTGGTATCGCGTTGAATGCATTTGGAACAACCGACAAGGATTCAAAAACTTTCCAGGATGCCGGGGATTGGGTTGGCGTGATGTTCATGGTGTATAACGGGGTATCGGCCATTGCCGCATTTGTATT
>CAZBIK010000289.1:0-4687 GCA_964491955.1 uncultured Ferruginibacter sp. | reverse complement strand
CGATCACTTCATTTCCATTCATGGTGATGATCCGGGCATTGGTAAATGCGATCGTACCCGAAGGCTTATCCGCTTTTAACTGAAGCCCGGTCTCGATTCCTTTTTCCGGGACTTTAAAGACCGAATCAGCAATACCGGCAATAAATGAAAAGCGTTCTGCCAGCGGGATACTGAAATACTGGCTGCCCAAAGTATAATGCAGTGTCTTACTATCTGCGCTCCAATGCAGGTTGGTGCCGGCATCCTTACTTACAATTTTTACAGGAAAATCTTTGGTACTGCTGCCCAGGTCAATGGTTCTGCCTGTTTTTGGGAAACTGGCAATGTATACCTGGTACAGGTCCTGGAAGGCGATCCATTTTTCATCGGGTGAAACCGTAAACTGCCCGCCATACGTGCTTTTCAGGTGTATGCGTTCATCCATTCCATCAGGTTTATTGCTGGCATACTGGCTGTTCATGCCGCCGCCAACCTGGTAAAAAATACGGTCGCTGCTGCTGTTAAAGCGGGGCATATCTCCACGGTCTGTTACAAAATTTTCATTGTTCCCATTGGCATCCATGGTATAAATGCCCGGTTTTGATGTATAACCCGGACCCATGGTATTGCTGCCGCCTTCTTTCCGGAATACGATCCATTTTCCATCAGGAGAGAAAGATGGCTGCCGGTAAATCCCTTTTACGGCGGTTAGTTTTACAGGTTTACTGTTTGGCTGTAAGGACAATTTATAAATGGCGCCGGTCAGTGTATCATTCCAGCTGACAAAAAGGATCGATCTTCCATCGGCTGAAAAAGCAGGTTCAAATTCAAAACCGGCATTACGGTATGCGGGTTCATTGCTGCTGACGAGTCTTTCGGGTGAGCCGTTTGGCAAGGATTTTTTCCATAAATAACCGGCAGCATGGAATACAATGGTCTTTCCATCGGGTGAAGTGGTGGCATTCCTGATCACCCGGGCAGTAAAGGTTTCGGGGTTCAGTTCCTGCCGGTAGCGGGGAACTTCGTATATGCGTTGCCTTACGTTGCAGGTAAATGGAATATCGGTTGCTTTGTTAGGGCTGTTCACATCCACTTTGATGATCTTCCCGTTGCTCCAGGTAATGATGTGCCGGTCATCCGGGGTGAATGCATAGGCGGTATAACTTCCAAAGACCGTCCAGGCTTCCTGCTGGTCTTTGCTGAGGTTATCAAACAGGGGCCATTCCTCGGCTGTGGCCAGGTTACGTATATACAGCACCGACCTGGTTCTTATCCTTTTTATAAAAGCCATCCATTTGCCGTCGTGTGAAATTTGTGGTCGAACAGCGCCTCCCGGGCCGCCGGTAACGGTTTCGGTTATTCCTTTTTCACGGTCAAAACGTTTGATCACAAAGATCTGGTTGTTGGGATCTTTATTGTACTGGAAAAATCCGCCGGGGTACATGTCTTCACTGAAATACACATAACGGCCATCCGGTGAAAAAACGGGTTCATTCACATCCTGCTGGTCATTCTTGCGCACCGTGAGCTGCAACCCGCTGCCACCGCTGGTATGGTATAACCACATTTCGCCGGCGCCGATCGAACGGGTGCTGGTAAAATGTTTTCGGGCAACAATATATTCTCCGTCAGGGCTCCAGGCACCGTTATTCAGCAGGCGGAAACTTTCATTGGTTACCTGTACTGGTTTGCTGCCATCCCGGTTCATCACCCAGATGTTATCACCTCCACCTGCATCAGAGGTAAATAATATTTTTTTTCCATCGGGACTAAAACGTGGCTGCACTTCAAAGGCATGGCCGCCTCTTAATAAGGTTGCCGTTCCGCCGGTAACGGGCAGGGTATAAATATCACCCAGCAGGTCAAAAATTATTTCCCTGCCATCCGGTGAAACATCCAGGTTCATCCAGGTGCCTTCATTCACTGTAAAATTCACTTCTTTGTAATTTCCTTCAGGGTTGTTCACATCCCATTTTTTGGGTTCTTTTTTATCCTGGGCCGTGAGTATCCCGGTTACAAAAAAGGAGAGAAGCAATACAACTGTTTTTTTACGGATCATGCTTTTATTTTTTTTGAAAGTTAATAAATACCTGAAAAGTAAAGCACTTTATGTGTTCATTGGTTGTTTAAACAATCGAAAAGGGAAGGCTTTTAGCCCCAAAATAAATATGAATAGTTAAAATAAAAGGTAAATACCATACGTTATATGGACCAATACCCGCTAAAAACCCAAACTATGAAATCTTTTGTACCCTTAATGGTAGCTATTTGCTGCCCCGTATTTGTTTTTTGCCAGGATATAACCGGCCTCTGGAAAGGAACCATGCATAACGAGGTTTCCAATCAATCACTTGATTACGAGATTGTTATAAGCAAAGAAAAAGGAAAGATCACTGCTTATTCTCATACCTGGTTCCTGATCGGCGATAAAAAGTATTACGGTGTTAAAAAGCTTAACGTGCGTATTGCCAAAGATGGTAAGATCGTATTTCAGGATGCCAAACTGCTGGACCACAATTATCCCATGGCGCCTTATAAGGAGGTATTGCAGTTAAATGTGCTTGACCTGGCCAGCCAGGGTTCAGAATCCACACTGAACGGTGTTTTTGTGACCAACCGTACGCGGCATTTTAAAGAACTTACGGGCAAGATCAACATAAAAAAAGTGAGCCCGCTCAGCAAGAGTGATCTAATGAGTTACTTTCAGAAAAACAGTATGGATATCGATCTGGCTGTTTCTAAATAAAAATAAATTGAACAAAATAATTTGCGCCAGCATCTGATATACGGATGCTGGCGTTTAAATTTCTAATATAATAGATGGAAATGGCCTTGGTGATTATTCACAGATTATCAATGAATTAATTAAATAGATTTATTCATTTTACCTATAATTAATATTATGTTAAACAGGCGCTAATCCTTTACCACAGCAGCTTTGCATTTTCTTTTTTTCCTTCCCCTGCCACACTGGAGTACTAAAAGCATCTGTTGAATATATAATTCAACAAGTTAGAATTACTGATTCCTTTTATTTAAGCGTAAAGCTTCCTTTTAATCCCTCTTCGGAACTGGTACCAACCATTACATCAAAATCGCCGGGCTCTGTAATGAAATTTGCGTCATTGTCATAAAATCCCAGTTCTGCTGGTGTTAATACAAATTCAATGGTTTTGGTTTCGCCGGCCTTTAAACTGAACCTGCTGAATCCCTTTAATTCTTTTACAGGCCTTACTACCGAAGCGATCTTATCGCGGATATACAACTGGCTTACCTCGGTACCTTCCAGGCTGCCGGTATTTTTTACAGTAACCGTTACCGTGATCCTTGCCGGGTTGCTGCTGTTGATGCGCAGATCGCTGTAGGCAAATTGTGTGTAGCTGAGCCCAAATCCAAATGGATACAGGGGTTTATTGCTTTCGTCGGTGTAATGGCTCCAGAAAACATCGGGCTTTGGCCCCGGGCGTCCGGTATTGTAATAATTATAGTAAATGGGCACCTGTCCCACACTGCGTGGAAAGGTCATAGGCAGTTTGCCTGATGGGTTGTGATCACCAAAAAGCACTGCTGCTATGGCATTTCCGGTTTGACTGCCCAACTGCCAGGTTTCTACGATCGCGGGTATATTTTCCTGGGCCCAGGTTATGGCAAGCGGCCTTCCGTTCATGAGTACAAGTACCAGATTCTTATTCACTGCATATATAGCTTCCAAGAGCCGCTGCTGAACACCGGGCAGGTCCAATCTGGTACGGCTCCTGCCTTCCCCACTCTGAAAACCATGTTCGCCCAACACCATGATTACCAAATCAGAATTACTGGCTAATTGAACAGCTGCTTTAAACCCGCTGGTATCGGTCTCATTTATTTTTACTTCGCTTATAAATTCTGTTTTTCCAAGGGCCAGGTCGGCACCTTTGGAATAAGTTATGGCCGAAGAATATTTTTTTAATCCTTCCAATACCGAAACGGCTGTATTGTCGTCACTGCCGATGCGCCAGCTTCCGAGGGGGCTGTTCTTATCATCTGCCAGGGCACCGATAACAGCAATTTTCTGTTGTTTTTTAGCGATTGGCAACAAGGGCCTGCCATTAGTCATTGCAGGTGCATTCTTTAATAATACGATCGATCTTTTGGCCACATCCAGCGCAGCTGTTGCGTGTGCCGGGTTATAAATGAGCTCCTTTTCACGGGCTGCATTACAATATTTATAGGGATCATCAAATAAACCCAGTTTAAATTTTACCCTCAATATCCGCATCACGGCATCATCCACCAGTTTGATATCCACTTTACCGGTTTCTACCAGCCCTTTCAGGTAGGCTACATAGGCATAGGATTCCATATCCATATCACTCCCGGCATTGGCAGAAAGTTCCGCCACCTGTTCCAGGTCTTTTGCAAAACCATGATCGATCATTTCCAGTCCTGAACCCCAGTCGGAAACGACAAATCCCTTAAAATCCCATTTGTCCTTTAAAATGTCCCGTTGCAAAAAACGGTTAGCCGTTGCCGGTACCCCATTGAGGATATTGAAAGAATTCATTACGGTTTGCACACCCGCATCCACCGCTGCTTTAAAGGGCGGCAATATGATATTATACAGGGTTGAGGTTCCCACATCCACGGTATTGTAATCGCGGCCTGCTTCGGCAAAACCATAGCCGGCAAAATGTTTTGCCGTGGCGGCGATCGTATTATTGGCTGCAAG
>CAZBIK010000288.1:0-4694 GCA_964491955.1 uncultured Ferruginibacter sp. | reverse complement strand
CTAACGGCCTGTAAGGAATCATTAAAGATGCGTACGTTGTGAAAACCGATAAAATACCTGATGGAAGAATCCGCATCATTGGTATTTACGGCCAGCGTGTTTTTTAAGGTATCTGTCTGTGTGTACACCTTTCTTTGGAGGCTGTCGTATTTCCGCAACCCCGAAAAAAGCGTATCAGCGGCAATGTAACTGCTGTCAGCGTCCTTGTGGATGATCATCACCGGTTTGCGGCTGGCCAAAAAGGAGTTTACATTCATATCAGCATATATTTCTCCGCCCAGGACGGTAATATTATTGACACTGTCAACCAGTTTGGCATTGCCCTGCATTTGCAGGGTATTGTTCTTTTTGTCAAAGGCAATGGAACGGGCAGAACCGCTCCGGGTGCTGTCGCTGAACGAAGCGCCATCGGTAAAAATGGCTTCCCCGGTGGCTAAATTATAGGTGCCGGCATTGGTGTTGATAATGCTTCCGTCCTTACCCACGATCTTTGTTTTGGCAATAAAAGTGGCAATATTTGTTTTTATATTGTACAGCAAACTGTCGGTATAAATATCCCGGTCGGGATCCACGAGGTCAACATTGTCTTTAAAATACACATCCTTAGTATCGGCATAGTAAACTGCTTCCCGGCTGGTCAATACCGTTTTTTCATTTACGATCCTGCCTCCGCTTTTGTAAATGGCAATGCCGGTGCGCAGGTTATATTCCAGGTCATCGGTGTACAGGGTGCCCTTTTTATCGGTTAGCCTTACTTTCTTTTTTAAATAAGCCATGCGTTCTGCACCCACATAACGCAGGTATTGTGCATAGGTATGAATGCTGTCGTTATCGTTGATGTGAATATTCCCAAATGCCTCCACAATATTGGTCTTGCGGTTGATGGTGGCACTGTCGCAGTAAAAAGTGGTCAGGCCTTCTTTGATGATCACGTTTCCGGCAATGGTTTCCAGCGAGGTAACCGAATCAATGGTGATAAGCCGTAAACTGTTGCCCCGGAGGATCTGGATGGAACGGATGGTATCCGTGGATGTTGTTGTTTGTATCACCTGCTGTGCAGAAAGCTGAAAACTGCACGCAGTTAAAAAAAGGATCAGGCATTTGCTGATTGTACATTTCAATCTCAAAGTTTCAATTTTTATTTCAGCCTGTAAATTGGGATTTTATATGATAACAGAATGGTAAAATTATTATTGTTTGAGATAAGGTGCATTGACCGTATCGGGCAATGGCACCAGTAATCCTGTACTGGTATTCTTTTTTCCAAACACGGATATGTTGATATATCTTTTCGGGTTTGTCTTCAGGTCATCGATCAGCAGGTTCAGTTTGTTGGAAGTGGCTGTAAGGTTATTGTACAGTTTGGTATCATTCAGCAGTAAACCCGCCGTGCCCGATGTGCTGTTCAGTTTACCGATGGTTGATTTGAGATCGCCGATCGTGGTATTTATAGTATTGAGTGTTTGCTGCAGGTCTAAATTGGAAAGGTTGGTGGCCGTTTTATCCAGGTTGCTGACCATATTGTTAATCTTGCCGCTGTTCTTATCCAGGTTGGCAGTAAAGGAATTCAGGTTATTGAGTGTACCGGCCAAAGCGCCTGTTTGTGTGTTCAGTAAGATCTGTAAGGATGCAGAAGCTTCGATCAGGTTGGCAGTGGTCTTGTTCAGGTTTGCAAGGGTAGCCCCGATATTGTTTTTGGCATTGGGATCCAGGATATGGTTTACGCTCATCATGATCGAATCAATGGAGGTAACGGCCTTGGTAACCTGGAAAAGGACCGGGTCCACTTTACTCAAAACATCCGTGAATATCCCTGAAGAAGGCACGGTGGCAATGGTGTCATTTTTCGGGATATACTGTTTGGCATCGCCCAATGTTATTTCAACACTGGTTATACCCAGTAAGGAAGGTTTGATGATAGCCACAGAATTCACCGGAATGTTCACATCCTTGGTCATGTTCATATTCACCAGTATCTCTTTCATGTTCTTATCCGTGGTGATGCTGTACACGGTGCCAACCTGCAGGCCGTTGATCATGACCGGGTTGGATGGAGCCAGTCCCTGTACATTGGTATATTTGGCAAACAGGTTATGGCTTTTCGCAAAAAAGGTCTTTCCTTTTAAAAAGTTAAAACCCAGTATCAGTAATACGATGGCAATGGCAGTTAAGGCGCCTATTTTTGTTTCGTTTGAAATTTTCATGTCGGTTTTGAGCCTGGTTAAAAGCAATGATCAGGCCTGTGTCAAAAGTAATTTAATTATTGTTCTTTAATTCAAATTGTACGGAAGCATTATTTTTCAGGTCGGCCGACAACCTTACTTCATGCCTGCTTGTACCGTCCGTTATGATCATCAGCGCCGTATTGGGCGGCAGGCTTCCCAGGTTATCTGCAAACAGCACCAGTTCGTTGTATTTCCCCGGCTCAACGGTAAGGATAAATGAATGTGCTGTGGCCGTCAGCGATTTTTTATTTACGATCTGCTGCCTGTTAAAGTAAACAGAAACGATGTCATTGTCTATTTCTCCGTCATCATACAGATCAACCTTTACCTGTTTGTTTTTTACCTGGATGGTTTTTGTGTCTTTAACGGTTCTTTTTTCAAATTCGGGCGTTGCGGCATCTGTCTGTGTTTTATCCATGGCAGCGATCACCGGTTTACCAGGGCTGTTGGCGCTTTCAACCTGTGCTTTATACCGTTGAACGGCTTTGGTTATGGCAACGGCCAGTTCCTGCTGCCCTTTTTCACTGTTGATATAAATTTCATCTTCGGGGTTATTGATAAAACCCGTTTCAATCAATATGGCCGGCATATTGGTAGCCTGTAAAACCCAAATGCCAACCTGCCGCTGGTTAACTCCCAGTGCCTGCCTGCCGGTATTTTCCACTTCCTCATTTACCAGGGTGGCAAGGCGGTCACTTCTTTCCTGGTATCTTTTGGCATAGATGGCAGCTATGGTCCTCCCTTCCGGTGACCTGAAATCAAAAGTCCCCTCTGTTGAATCGATCCCACCTGTTTCAATCTCAAAATTTTCATCACCATCCATGATGGCTTTTAATTTATCACTGGTTTTATGTGCGGCAAAGATCCATACACTGGTGCCACTCCTGGTCAGCGGTATCTTAAAATATTCATACACCGGTTCAGTTACTTCATATGGTTTTCTTACTTTCTTTCTTTTCTTTCCTTTGCCGGTATAGCTGATCTTATAGCGGGTCACCGTTCTTTCACCGATCTGTCTTTTACCCTGTTTCAGCGGTCCGCTGTCAGCATGGATACATAAGAACAGGTCACCTTTATATTCATTGGCAATTCTTGCTTTTTCGGTAGGTGTCTGGTAAATATCGGTGGTACGGGTAGGAACAACTTTTACATCAGGCATCTGTTTTTTAAGTTCATCAACCAGTTTTAAAGCAATGGCAAGCGTCACATCTTTTTCCTTTGACCTCAGTGAATTTTCGTACTGGCCTGTAGCGCCGATATCTTTTCCGCCATGCCCGGCATCTACAATGATTGTTTTAATATATTTCGGTCCCTGTGCAGGTAATTCATTTAATATTAACAAATGGAAAGCAGCAAAAAGAAATAAAAAGGGCACTTTGTTCCTGAACATATTCAATTCGTTTTATCCGGGGTTAGTAATTAATCGGTTATTCACAATTTCTCCCGGTAACTATCGGGAGTTTATAGCTATTTTTGCCAATCTTAACTATGAATCAACGCAACAAAGGTAAGGCAAAATATATATCGGTATTGGTATTGACAGGGCTGTTGTTCACTTTAACGATGAATTGCAGTGCCGGTGGTTTTAATGCGGGTGACTTTCACAGTTATTTAACGACTGATACTGTTCCATTAAATAAACCGGACAGCCAGAAACTGAAAATCAACAATGCTGCAGAAACCATTGCGCTAAAAAAAGATCCGGATACAACCATCATTCCCAAAACAGATACGTTCTCATTCCGGACTTCAAAAGATGCGCTGGATGCACCGGTATTTTACCATGCAGATGATTCGATGGTGATGGACATACCGGCCAAAACAATCATTTTATATGGCAAACAAACCAGTGTAAAATATATCGACAACGAACTGTATGCCCCCCGGATCGAATTTGACCAGCGGACCAATCTTGTGAGTGCTTACCTGGTAAAGGACAGCAATGGCAATGTGATCTCGTACCCGCTGTTCAACCAGGCCGATTTTAAAACTCAGAGTGATTCGATCCGGTTCAACATGAAGACCGGCAAAGGGCTTACAAAGGGCACCTATACCCAACAGGGAGAACTGTTTGTTTATGGCGAGCGGATCAAAAAAGTTGACAATGATATTTTTTATGCCTTCCGCGGAAGGTTTACTACCTGTAACCTGGATACGCCGCACTTTGCATTTGTCAGCAAAAGAATAAAATTCATCAATAAAAAAATGGCCGTTACCGGCCCGGTACATCCCGAATTTGAAAATGTACCGGTTCCCGTTGTTTTGCCTTTCGGCATTTACCCGTTACAGACAGGCAGGCGTTCGGGCATACTGGCACCCACATTTACAGCCAATGAACAACTGGGCCTGGCGCTCGAAGGCCTGGGCTATTATAGAGTGATGAGCGATATGTGGGATGTGGTATTGCGGGGCACCATTTATTCCTACGGCGGCTGGACGGCCAACCTGAGCCCACGGTATTATAAACGT
>CAZBIK010000287.1:0-4695 GCA_964491955.1 uncultured Ferruginibacter sp. | reverse complement strand
GTTGATCTCAAATAACAGGTCTTCAATGCGTGCAAGGTCCTGCTCTGCAGCATCCAGTTTTAGTTTGGCTTCCTTTTTCCGGGTCTTGTAAATGCTGATCCCGGCTGCCTGCTCCAGCATTTTGCGGCGGCTGTTCTCCTTGTCTTTGATGATGTCGTCCACCATACCCAGTTCAATAATGGCATAACTGTCGGTACTGATACCGGTATCCATGAACAGGTTATGGATATCCTTTAAACGGCAGGCCACATCATTCAGGCGGTATTCACTTTCCCCGCTTTTATAATATTTTCGGGTCACTGTTACCGTACTGAACTCGGTGGGCAACAGGTTTTTGGTGTTGTCGAATGTGAGGCTTACCTCGGCAATGCCACTGGCACTGCGGGTCTTGCTTCCGTTAAATACCAGGCTCTCCAGGTTCTCACTGCGCAGGTTGCTGATCTTGTGTTCACCGATCACCCAGCGGATACTGTCCACAATATTGCTTTTACCACAACCATTGGGGCCAATAACACCGGTGATGCCTTCATCAAAATTAAGCAGGGTTTTATCGGCAAAACTCTTAAATCCTTTGATTTCTAAACTCTTTAAACGCACGGCTTTGTCTTTATTTTAGTCAGACGGCAAATATAATGGAATGGAGCATTAGAAAATTTTGATTTTTTACAGCGATTTGCCATAGTTATTCACAGTTTTGCAAATGATTATTTATACACGGGTGCAACCATTTCTGCAAATAGCGGGTATAACAAAAGAAAGTTAACTTTAAAAAAAATTAAGTACATATATAAAAATTAAACATGAACAAACTGGTAAGGGGATTAATAGCAGGTTACGGTGCAAAAAAGCTGGGCGGCGGCTGCCTGAGTACGATCGTCATATTTTTTATTATCTGGTATGCCCTTGAACGATGTTAATGCTTGTCTGCCCGAAAATACCCGTTGCGGCTTTGGCTATCCTTTGTTAAAATCTTCCCAAAGAAATTACCGGATTTTGTTATTACGAATGTATTCGTATTTTTGGCAAAAAATATTGATACATGAAACAATTAATTACCCTTTTTTTACTGGCCGCTTCCACAGCAGCTATAGCCCAGCCCAGGTTACTGACCCAGGCGATCGTAACTACCAAAACGACCATTGTTTCGCCTGAGGCAGACGAAGCGCCTGCCGGCAATTTTACCAATGAGAGTGGTGAACAGGTGAGGGTGATGCGTTTTGGCGGCGACGGAGAAACCAAAACAACCACCTGGCTGAAAAATGACCTGGTTAAAACCTTTTCCGAAAGTGAAATGGGCCGCACCACGGTCATCCGCGACAATACAAAAAAACTCACCACCACCATCATGGAAATGATGGGTCGCAAATCGGGCTTTTATGCAACCGATGAGGACCAGGAGATCATGCGCAAAAGGATGGACAGCATGATGCAGAACCGGGGCGGGCAGAATGTAAGTTTTGGCGGGGGCGGATTTAATTCACCCGCTGTTTATTCAATTGTGTATGTTGA
Organism: uncultured Ferruginibacter sp.; assembly: GCA_964491955.1. Taxonomy (GTDB): domain Bacteria; phylum Bacteroidota; class Bacteroidia; order Chitinophagales; family Chitinophagaceae; genus Ferruginibacter. The sequence goes on along the minus strand of CAZBIK010000287.1, from coordinate 3,186 downwards.
TGAAAGCAAAAAAATATCAGGTTATACCTGCAAAAAAGCTATGGTGATCAGTAAACGTACAGACAGAACAGATACAACCGTGGTTTGGTATTGCCCTGATTTTAAACTGCAGCATTTACCAAGTACCGGTGGTACTGCAGCCGGTTTTGGTGGCTTTAATATGACTGCCGGTAAAAGTGGTATGGAAGATCTGAATGGCTTTCCCATGGAGTACGAACGCACCATGAACCGCGGCCGTAAAATGACCGTGCAGGTAACCAAACTGGTCATTGACAAAGATGTAGCCGATAAGGAATTTGAGATCGCAAAGGATATTGAGATAAAACCGATGAAAGATATGCAGAACAGCGGCGGGCCGGGTTTTCAGATGAGGATCTCTCAATAAATTTAAATAAAAAAAGAGGCTGTCTCAAAAGCCCAACTTTGGTGTCAGACTGAGCTTGTCGAAGTCCATTGAACATAAGTACTATGATCAACAATGTTTCGACAAGCTCAACATGACATACTTTTGAGACAGCCTCTTTTTTTTATACTCAAAGTATAGTTTATAATTTTTCCACCTCTGCCCTTTTCTTTTCGATCTCAGCTACTTTTGCTGCATTTCCCCCCATTTTATAGGCATGGCTTAAAATTTCCAATGCCAGTTTGTAGTTGGTCTTATCGGCAAATTTGTATTCAGTGTAAGCAGCCAAAAGCTTTGCAGCCTCTTCTGCATAGGGAATGGTTGAAGCCATGGTGGTTTTAACGGAAGCGTTCTATTCATTCTTCAGCTTCACTTCTTCGGCCTTGGTGCCTTTTATCCGGGCAACCTGTTCCTGCAATTCATAAGTTTTGCTGTAATACAGGTTTGCCAGTTGCAGGTTGGCTTCAACAGTAGACTTTATGGCTATCGCCTTTTTAAAATTCTCCTCAATTTTCTGCTTGTATGCCTGCAGCTCTTTACCCTTGATATCTGCACTGCCGATGTACTTGTCGATCTCCACCGCATAATTATAAAATATCACATAATTATTGGGAAAGGTCTTTGTAAGTTCTTCATATTTACTGAGCAGTGGTAACCCTTCGAGGTCGGCCAGGGCAAATTCAACTTCCTGGTTTTCCCAATACGGCAGGTCGATCGGGTAATGCTTTTTTGCCGACGCAATGTATTTGGCAAATAATTCTGCATTTTTTTCCCGCTTATATTTAATGATCAGGTCGTCATAAGCGCCCGCATATTTTTCATCACCCAGGTCGGCATCCGCAATTTTTTTATAATAGAACATGGCCTCATCCTTTTTCTTGAGCTCATTGGCGAGTAAGGCAAGGTTCCAGACAATATCGGTGTCGTGCGCAGAAAATTTTACACCCTCGTAACCCACCAGTTTCTTTTCATAAATATGATCGTGTATCACCAGCGCATTTTTAAAACATTCGTACGACTCCGGGTAGTCTTTATTGTTATAGGTCTTGATACCCAGGTCATAAAAACCATAATAGGTATTGAAAATGGTAGAATTCTTTTCCTCCACGGTCAAAGTTGCCTTGGGATCCAGTTCAGCGTATTTTTTAACGGCATCAAAAGCTGTCAGGTAAAAAGTTTTGCTTTCGGCAACCGGTTTTGTTTCCACCCTGCCCAATGCATTATAGATAAATGCCTTATAGTACCAACCCTCTCCCTTTGCCGCATTTTTGGCATTATTGAGGTAATTGTCGATCTCGGTTTTGGCTTTTTCATATTGCTTTAAAATGAGCAGTTTTTTGATGTCATCCAGGTCCTGGCCATTACCGTAAAGCCCTCCCAAAACCAACATTACCAATAATAAATATTTCTTCATGCGTATATATTTTTAGGGGATAAAGATATTAATTATGCCCGTGAATTTTGCTATAATTTTTCACAAATCATGCCATTCTTTTATAAAGTGTTTATTTTACAACCGGTTAACAAACGGGTTATTTCTTAAACAAGTGTAAATTACAGGCTCATTCGATAAACATTGATATCCCAGGACAGCATACAGCAAATTCTCAGCCGCATCGATATTGTGGAAATTGTGGGCTCATTCGTTAAACTTAAAAAACGGGGCAGCAATTATTTAGGCTTATGCCCTTTCCATAATGAAAAAACGCCCTCCTTTACCGTTTCGCCGGCCAAGGAAATTTATAAATGTTTTGGTTGCGGGCGGAGCGGCAACAGCATCAGTTTTTTAATGGAGGCCGAAAAATACAGTTACGTGGAGGCCCTGCGCTGGCTGGCTGCCAAATACAATGTAGAGATCGAAGAAAGTGAGACCAGCCCGGAATATAAACTGCAGCAGCAGGTGGCCGACAGTTTATACATCATCAACAATTTTGCCCAAAAGTTTTTTACCGATGCCTTATTCAATACTGAAGAAGGACAGGATATTGCGTTGAGTTATTTAAAGGAACGGGGGTTCCGAGAAGAGATCATCCGTAAATTTCAACTCGGGTATAACCCGGAAGCAAGAGATGGTTTTACCCAGGCTGCCTTATCTGCCAAATACAACCCGGAGCTTTTACAAAAAACCGGGCTGGTGAATGTACGCGATGGCAATACCTATGACAATTACCGTGGCCGGATCATCTTTCCCATCCATAACCAGAGCGGCAAAGTGCTGGGCTTTGGTGCACGCATCATAAAGAAGAATGACAAGGCGCCCAAGTACATCAACAGCCCCGAAAATGAGATCTATGTAAAAAGTAAAATTTTATACGGCTCTTATTTTGCCCGGCAGGCCATTGATAAGGCCGATGAATGTTTACTGGTAGAAGGATATACGGATGTGGTGAGCCTGCACCAGGCTGGTATTGAAAATGTGGTTGCCAGTGGCGGAACTTCACTTACGCCCGACCAACTGAGGCTGATCAAAAAATACACCAACAACCTCACCATCATTTATGACGGCGACAGCGCCGGTATAAAAGCGGCTTTGCGCGGGCTTGACCTGGCGCTGGAAGAGAGCCTGAATGTAAAACTGGTACTGATACCCGATAATGAAGACCCCGACAGTTATGTAAACAAAGTGGGTACGGCTGCGTTCATTGATTTTGTGAATGCCAATAAAAAAGATTTCATTTTATTCCAGCTGGGCATTGCACTGAAAGATGCCGGGAGCGACAGTACCAAAAAATCGATCGTGGTGAACCAGATCGCCGAAACCATTTCGAAGATCAACAAGACCG
>CAZBIK010000286.1:0-4719 GCA_964491955.1 uncultured Ferruginibacter sp. | reverse complement strand
AGGAAGAAAGGAGTACTGATTATTGGAAGCGGCAATATGGTGCATAACCTGCGTATGGTAGCATGGGATAAAATGAATGAACCAGGCTATGGGTATGACGGGGCATTACAGATGAATGACAGGTTTAAAAACCTGATCACTACCGGCGATCATAAGCCATTGATCAATTATGAAAGTTTAGGCAAGGAAGCCATGTTGGCCATTCCAACACCCGAGCACTACCTGCCTTTGTTATACACACTGGGATTTAAAGGTAATAAGGATACTATTTCTTTTTTTAATGATAAAGCAGTGGCAGGTTCACTTACAATGACCTCAGTTAAAATTAGTTAGACAAAGGTTATCTGAAAATAAGCGATAGGTCAATATTCAATATTCAGTAGCTTTATATTGGATCAATTTGCTTAGTGGATACTCTAGGATTTAAACATAAGCAGTCGGATATATTAAAGCTACTTTCAACGATTTGTCCTTGTCGTTTTTGTATTTCGTGACAACAACCTCTCACCCTATCAAAATATTCAGAACAGCATTAGGTATTCTGCAAGAAGTTTTTAAATCAATTTAGAATTCTATTAATAATTAAAATAAAAACAATGAAAAAACAAACAAAAATTAATGCCATTGCAACACTACTGGTAATTGCTGCCATCGTAACTTTCACAAGCTGTTCAACAGGCAGCCAGGACGAAAAAGTAAAATCACTGCAGGCAGAATTAGACAAGTACAAGGCTGCTGAAACGCTGACAGAGAAACGCCTTGCAATGTTTGATACCGTTGACTATGAATATTACAGCAACCAGAAGTGGGACATGTTCAAGCACAACCATGCTGACAATATTAAAGTGTACTATCCGGATGGTATGGTTACTACGGGTTTGTATCCGCAGCATATTGACATGCTTACCCCAATGTTTGTATTTGCACCTGATACAAAGATCAAGGAGCACCCGGTTCGGTTTGGCAGTGGCGAATGGACTGCCGTGATCGGAGTAATGGAAGGAACATTTTCTAAACCCATGCCAATAGGCGGCGGAAAAACCATTCCACCTACAGGGAAAAAATTCAAACTAAGCATGACAACACTCGGGCATTGGGGGCCGGATGGAAAAATGACTGAAGAATATCTGTTCTGGGACAATCAGTCATTCATGAAACAAATTGGCCTGGCGCAATAATATTTATCCGGAAATAAAATCCCGGGGTTTCATCACAAAACCCACACACTGGCTTGTTTGTAAAGATACCGTGCGGATGTCAAATTTTTCATAACTTCCTTTTATGAAAAAAATATTCCAGTGGACTTATATTGCACCTGTTATTGCCTGGGTCTTCTACCTGGTGACGTCAACCGGTACCGGTATTTTAATCAACCTGGTTGCCATTATCTCTTTAATTGCCGGTGTGCTAACGGCAGTGCATCATGCGGAAGTTGTAGCCCACAGGGTAGGCGAGCCATACGGCACTATTATTTTAGCAGTAGCGGTTACCTTGCTCGAAGCTTCAATTATTGTATCCTTGATGTTAACAGGAGGTGAAGGTGCCGATACATATGCCCGTGATACATTGTTTGCAGCCGTCATGATTATTCTCAACGGCATCCTGGGTATCAGCATGCTTATCGGGGCTTTGAAATTTAAAGAACAGAGCTTTGAAACCAAAAGCGTAACCATTGCCCTGGTGAGCCTGGTATCCATACTGGTGCTTACCCTGGTGCTGCCAAATTTTACAACCAGTATTTCCGGCCCTGTTTACAGTGCCCCGCAGCTAATTGCTGTTGCTGTTTGTTGTGTGGTTATATACGGGTCTTTTATTTTTACCCAAACGATAAGGCATCGTAATTATTTCCTGGCAAAAGCAACCGGTGAAGAGAGATCTGTAACAAGAACAGAAGCCTTTGTCAGCCTGGGTTTGTTATTTGTCTGTTTGGGTGTGGTTATATTACTGGCTAAAAAACTTTCCCCGGTCATTGAAAGCGGAGTGGTTACAGCCGGCCTGCCAACAGCATTGGTTGGGGTAGCTGTTGCTGCCGTTATCCTGTTGCCGGAAGGCATTGCTGCCATCCGGGCAGCCAGGCGAAACCAGTACCAGACAAGTATTAATCTTGCATTGGGTTCAGCATTGGCAAGTATAGGACTCAGCATACCAACTGTAGTTATTATTTGCACAGTCATGGATCTGCCACTTGTTTTGGGCCTTGACAAAAAGTCCATGGTTTTGCTTGGCCTTTCGGTTTTTACAGTCATGCTTTCACTGAACAAGGGGCGGACAAATGGCTTATATGCGATGGTGCTTTTGGTTAACCTGTTGATGTATGTTTTCACCATCATATTCGCTTAAATATTTCTGTAGTTTTTTTTTAAAAAATTGTCGTTGACTTCAGTCAATTGTATTTCTTGCTTTAACTCAATGCCGGTGGAGATGGATGATGGTAATTTTATCCTGTTAAAATAATCAGGTAACTCATAAAACAAATAACATGAAAAATTTTGAAAACAAAGTGATTATCATCACAGGAGCAGCCATGGGTCTTGGCCTTGCAGCAGCCCAGGAACTGGCTTCAAAAGGAGCAAATCTTGCACTGGTTGATTACAATGAAAAAAGCCTGGAAGAGGCGAAAAAGGTAATCTGCAATCAATTTCCGGCAGCTAAAATTATAACTGTTGTGGCTGATGTTTCAAAAGAAGAAGCCGTTAAAAACTATGTAGATGAAACCGAGAAAGCCTTTGGTCGCATTGATGGTTTATACAACAATGCAGGTATTGAGGGAAAGCAGGCAAGCATCACAGAATATGATGTAAACATTTTCAAAAAGGTTATTGATATAAACCTGATGGGCGTTTATTATGGTATGCGTTATGTGATCCCTGTCATGCAGAAACAAAAGTATGGAAGGATTGTTAATGTGGCTTCGGTAGGCGGTATCCGGGGGGTTTTAAATCAAATGCCTTATGTTGCAAGTAAACATGCTGTTTCCGGTATGACAAAAAATGCCGCCCTTGAATACGGCAGGTATGGCATCAATACGAACGCCATTGCACCGGGTGCAATCTTAACACCAATGGTTGCTGAGGCTTTCAAACAGGTAAACCCGGATGATCCCAAAGCGGCAGAAACCGAATATGCTCAGCGCAACCCAACCAAAAGATTGGGTTTGCCTCATGAAGTTGCCAAACTTGTAGCATTTCTTTTAAGTGATGATGCATCATATATTAATGGACAGACCATTGCGATTGATGGCGGCGAATCGAATATTTATGGAAATGTATAAGCATTTTCAAGACTGGAGTTAAGTAATAATTAAAATAAACAAAAGTGGAATTAGGATTAATGTCTTTCGCAGATATGCAACCCGAAACGGTTTCGGGGAGCGGAATAAACGGGCATCAGCGTATCAAAGACCTGCTGGAAGAAATTCAACTGGCAGATCAACTGGGGCTGGATGTATTTGGTGTTGGTGAGCACCACCGCCCTGATTATGCTGTATCATCGCCGGCCCTGATCCTTGCAGCTGCTGCAGTATTAACTAAAAATATAAAGCTAACAAGTGCGGTAACGGTCTTAAGCTCTGATGATCCCGTTCGTGTTTACCAGGACTTCGCAACCGTTGATCTTTTATCCGGAGGCCGGGCAGAGATCATGGCTGGCAGGGGTTCATTCATCGAATCATTTCCATTGTTCGGAAATGACCTAAAAGATTATGATGAATTGTTTACCGAAAAACTGGAGCTTCTTTTAAAATTAAATAAGGGCGAAAAAATTTCCTGGAAAGGAAAGCATCGCCCTTCCTTTGATAACCTGGGTGTGTATCCCCGGCCTTATCAAAATGAAATACCTGTATGGCTTGCAGCAGGGGGCACACCGGCTTCCGCAGTAAGAGCAGCCACATTGGATTTGCCCTTAATGCTGGCAATAATTGGTGGAATGCCTGAACAATTTGTATCTTTTATAGATCTTTATAAAGAAACTGCTTTAAAAACAGGAAAAGATATGGCCGGGCTACAATTGGCTATCAATAACCATGTATATATTGGTGAGGATTCGCAAAAAGCCGCAGATGAATTTTATCCATATTATGCTGCAATGATGGACCGTGTGGGCCGTGACCGTGGCTGGCCACCCCTTTCACGCCCAAAATATGAATTTTCCCGGTCGCCAAAATCAGCATTGATGGTAGGCAATGTACAGGAGGTTATTGATAAAATTTTATACGAACATGAATTATTCGGAAATACCCGCTTTTTGGCACAGGCAAGTGTAGGCAATGTACCTCACAAAATGGTGATGAGATCTATAGAATTGTTCGGAACCAAAGTAGTACCCGTGGTAAAAAAATCAGTACTTAAAACAGCATAACTGGCAAATGTTACGGACATTTATTCAAAATGCCAGAATATTGATAACGGACTTATTACATTCTAAAAAATAATTAAAATGAACGAGCAACAAAACATCAGCCGGCAGCAGCCATTAAGCATCCTTGTTTTTTCTGCTTCTTTACGAAAGGATTCACTGAATACAGGTTTAGCCCGGTTAGCGGTTTCAGTCATTGAAAAAAATGGCGGTAAGGTAGACTTTGCAAACATGAGTGACTTTGATTGTCCTTCCTTTAACCAGGACCTGGAAGTAAATAATTTTCATCCGCCGGGTGCCGAAGAATGTCGTAAACGTATTTTGGCAAACGATGCTTTTATCATTGCTTCACCTGAATACAATGGC
>CAZBIK010000285.1:0-4721 GCA_964491955.1 uncultured Ferruginibacter sp. | reverse complement strand
CCGTACTTATTCCAACCAGGTAATCCATGGTGGGCACATAATTGATTCCTGTGTTGCCCGATGATCCATAAGTAACTCCTACCATGGCCCAGGTCAATGTTACCACACCACAATTATCATTAAATACGGGTTGTGGTAAAGTGAGTTGGGCTTTGCCGCAACCAGGGCCCGGATCTGCATCTACGATCAAACTTGCCGGGCAGGTAATGGTTGGCCTTTCGGCATCATAAACAGTTACCTTTTGTACACAGGTACGTATATTACCACTCTTGTCTGTTACCGTCCAGGTAACCAGGTTCTCCCCTTTTTGATAAACAGCAGGGGCATTATTAGTAACGGATAATATGCCACAGTTATCACTCACAATAGGGGTACCAAGACTTACAGGTCCGGTCCTGTAACATTTACCTGGCTCCGTATACACGTCTTTGTCAAGCGGGCAGCGTATTTCAGGCACTACTGTTTCAATCACAGTAACTGTGAATGAGCAGGTCCTTGTAATTCCACCGGCTGCTGATGCAGTATAGGTAACAGTGGTTACACCAACATTCATATTCTTTGTACCCAGGTAGTGTATACCTGATGTAGGCGAACTCAATACAGTAGCACCGGTGAGTTTCCAGGTGAGTTTTGTCAGTACACCACACAAAACAGGGTTGGGTGTGTTCACCGCTTTCAAACAGGGGTAATTTTGGTTGGTGATCGTTTCAACCATATTGCCCGGGCAGGTGAAATAATAGGCCGGGTTTACCACTACAGTTGCGGTAACAGGTGTACCCGTACACGTTAGTCCTGCATTGGTATAAGCAGGTGTAATCGTAAAAGTTACGGTTTCCGGGTTTGCTCCCGCATTGTTCAGTATTCCACTGATGTTTCCACTACCACTGGCTGCAATACCCGTTACGCCCGGGTTATCCCTTGTCCAGTTAAATACTGTTCCACTTACTGCACCACTTAATTCAATAGTTGTTATGGCATCACCGGTACAAACCGTTTGAGCTGAGGTTGCAGCCACTGCTGTTGGTACCGGGTTAACCGTAATGATTTGGGTACATTCTGAATAATTGTTGCTGGCATCTGTTGCGCGGTATGTCCGGGTAATGGTATATGGAACATTCACACATGCAGGACAATTGTTTACATCTCCCTGCCAGGTTACGGTTACCCCGTTGGGACAATTATCTGTAGCAACTGTTGACGTGATGTCTGCTGCAGGAACTGCGGCAGGTCCGCAAACAGTGATTGGGGCCGGGCATGTTATGGATGGTGCCTCGTTGTCAGTAACTGTAATTGTAAACTGGCAGCTTGCCGAACCGTTGATACTTGTTGCAGTAGCCGTAACCGTTGTTTCACCAACAGGGAAAAAACTTCCTGAAGGATGGGAATAAGTGATCGTTGGTGCCGGGCTACCTTCGGCAGTTGCAGCCGGGTACGAAACATTTGCACCACATACCCCTTCCGCATTGCTGTTGGTGATATTTCCGGGACAGGTAATGGTAGGAGGTACAGTTGATGAAACCCATTCAAAAGAAAGCACATTAGAACAGCTCTGCTGGTTTTGGCTATTGGTAAAGCAGGCTTCTATATTATCAGTTCCAACACCACCGCTGCCGGTATAAGTAAACAGGGCTTCGCCATTTGCGTCGGTCAAAATTGTAAAAGGACTGAGCCCGGAATTTGGACCTGCAGTGATCGTAAACGTAACTGATTTATTCGGTAATGGCTGACCATTGGAATTTTTAACAACTGCCTTTGCTGTATGAGTTGTACCCACATTTCCTGAGTTGGCAGTTTGCGATAACAAAATACCTTCACCAATGATAGCTGCACCGGACAAAGCGAAATAGGCAAGAAAGATATTATCATCCCCTGATGGATTGATCGTATTGATATTCAGGCTTGTTGTTGTATTTGTTATGAAGGGCAGGATATTGTACAGTTCATCATCTGAACGTGCATTTGAAGGCAGTGCATTTGGATTAGCCGGATTTGTATTTACATCACCAATACCGCCAACCGTAATTAAAGCACCATTTGCACCGGCGCCATCATCTTCTCCACCAGCGGAAGAAGTCAGTCTTAATCCATTCACTGATACCTGGGAAGCCTGGTTTACACCACCGAATTGATAGCCAAAACCTATACCCAATCCCATATCGAGCAAAGCACCTGGCTGACCGGGGTCAATGGGTTCTGCCAGTGTAACAGAAAAATTATCCCCTGTCGGGGTCGCGGCTCCGAACATGATGATAATGGTTTTTTCAGTTGCCGCAGGATCATTAAATACAACCAACAGTGCTTCTCCTTCAATTCTTGGAGTATTACATTCTGTAATCGTAATATTTGATATCCCTGCCGGGAAGGCATTGATCTGGGCAGAAACAATACCGGTCACATCAGCCCAGTAATTATTAAAATTGAAAGCATTGCCCGAAGTTGAAGTTCCATTCCAATTCACAGGCACACCGGATATGGTTACACAACCATTAACTATTGTTGCTGCTGTAACAGACGAAATAAGAATTGCTTTTTGAACTGTTGCCAGTGCATTTGGTTTATTTACCCTGACTGTCATTGATGTACCTGTTGATCCTTTTCCGTCAGCTGAAACAGAATAAAATCCGGTTGAACTATAGATCTGTGTTAAAGCACCCAGGACATTTGAGGTGGTATTTGTAGATTTCGATCCTGTAGCCTTAGACACTAGACTTGGATTTTCAACACTCTCCCAGGTACCCGGAATATTGGTTTGTGCATGAGATAGCCCAAAAAAAAGGAGCAATGATAACAACAGTGTAATTTGCTTTTTCATCTTGTTTAATTTATAGAATTTATAAAAAATACTGCTAACAGGCAATACAATGATCACATGCGTTCTGTGAACGGTTTACTTTTCAGTAATACAAAACTATAGTGTGTGGAGAGGTTGGTTAACTTAGGGTTGGAAGTAAAAAAGTACAAAAGGGTAATATGTTGTAAATATTAACCATTAAATTCACAATTACAAATTTTTTTAAAAATATATTTATTTAACTACACGAAGCATGCGTTACGAGCCTTTGCCGGTAAGGGTTTTCACAGCATATTAAATTTTTATCAGCGGATATATTTTTACGTTAGATTCGAATGTGATTCAATGCAGGGAAAGGTTACATGCCGTTTTTTATAACATTCTATTTAGCTGATCTCTCATTTAACCGGGGAATAGCCTGGCCAAAAAAAGATACTGTTTAACTGATCGTCCGGATAACAGGCATTTCATTTCACAAAAAAAATCACTTCACTAAAATTTAAATCCCATACATTTTTTGCCGGTCCTGCATAAAAAAAACAGGAGGCTGTTTTAAACAACCCCCTGTAATATTGAAACCGGTATTCTAATTTATATCATCTACTGTTTCACCACTTTAGTCCTGGCCGTTTTATCGCCCTGGCTTACTTCAATAAAATACATGCCGGATACAACTCCCTCGCCAAGTATATAGTTATCCCCGGATGGCCCGCGTTTAACCTGTACCTGTTTACCCGCCATATCAAACATCCGGATCACCACATTTTCTTTGGACTCGCTGGTCACCCTCAGGTTAAAATAATTCACCGTTGGGTTTGGCCATGCCATGATAGACAGTCCCGGTACCTCCGTTTCGGTAAACTTGGGATTGCTCCTGCTTTCTGTAAATGGCGGTGTACATATCGGATTGGATGTAGCCACAACCGTTATCACTGCTGTACAGGTGGATATGTTTCCGTGTGAATCTTTAACCGTCCACAGGATCGTTGATACTCCCAGGTTGAAGATACCGCTTGCATTGGTTCCCGAACCCGTACGGCTGGTTGCACCCGTGATCTTAAAGGTGGTACTCACGATCGCACAATTATCACTCTGCACCATTGGCGGAACACTGTAGGTGTTATTGGCCACTTTACAGAATGTTTCTGCAGCAGGACAAACAAGCACAGGAGCTGTAACATCACGTACGGTAACCCTGAAGGTACAGGTCCTTGCATTACCGGCTGCATCAATAGCTGTATAAGTGACCGTACTTATTCCAACCAGGTAATCCATGGTGGGCACATAATTGATTCCTGTGTTACCTGAAGATCCATAAGTAACTCCTACCATGGCCCAGGTCAATGTTACCACTCCACAGTTATCATTAAATATAGGAAGCGGTAATGTAACATTGGCTTTGCCGCAACCAGGGCCAGGATCAGCATCTATGATCAAACTGGCCGGGCAGGTAATGGTTGGCCTTTCTGCATCAGAAACGGTTACCCTTTGTACACAGGTGGCGGTATTACCACTCTTGTCTGTTACCGTCCAGGTAACCAGGTTTACTCCCTTTTGATAAATAGCAGGTGCATTATTGGTTACACTTACTATTCCACAATTATCACTTACAACCGGTGTGCCCAGGCTTACAGGGCCCGTCTTATAACACTTACCCACATCCGTAGTTACATTCCTGTCGAGCGGGCAATAGATCTGCGGTGGCACGGTTTCTATCACCAGTACCGTGAATGAACAGGTTCTTACAATGGCACCCGCAAAGGTGGCTGTATAGGTAACCGTGGTGGTTCCCACATTCATGTTGCCCAATCCCAGGTAATTGATACCTGAAGTGGGCGCAACCAGTACGGGTGCACCGGGCCAGTTCCAGTGAAGTTTTGTTAGCGTTACCCAAAAAAACGGGGTGGGGTTTGTTAACTCGTGTAAGCGC
>CAZBIK010000284.1:0-4743 GCA_964491955.1 uncultured Ferruginibacter sp. | reverse complement strand
TGGGCCAGATATTTACCAAGAGCCAGAATAAAATAACCGACCCTGCCAAGCTGTACAAACTGATAGCCCTAATTAATGCAGAGCAATGGGTGCTAATGGGTGTAAAAGATAAGGGCGATATTTACGAAGGACTGCTGGAGAAAAACGCAGAAGATACCAAGAGCGGTGCCGGGCAGTATTTTACACCAAGGGCACTCATTAAATGCATGGTAGAATGCCTGCGCCCCGAGCCTATGAAAACCATTGCCGACCCGGCCTGTGGTACCGGCGGTTTTTTTTTAGCCGCCTACGACTGGATGACGGAAAACAATGAACTGGATAAGGCACAAAAGCAGTTTCTTAAATATAAAACATTTGCGGGCAACGAAATAGTAGCAGGCACCCGCCGCCTGGCATTGATGAATTTGTTCCTGCATAATATTGGTGATATTGACAGTGAGCAGGTAATGATATCTCCAAACGATTCATTAATTGCAGCTTCGGAAACCCGGTACGATTATATACTGGCCAATCCGCCCTTTGGCAAAAAGAGCAGCATGACCTTCACCAACGAAGAAGGCGAACAGGAAAAAGAAGATCTCACCTACAACCGACAGGATTTTTGGGTTACCACCAGCAACAAGCAACTGAACTTTGTGCAGCATATTAAGAGCATGCTCAAAACCACCGGCGAGGCGGCTGTAGTTTTACCCGATAATGTGTTGTTTGAAGGTGGGGCAGGAGAGACCGTAAGAAAGAAACTTTTAGAAACCACCGACCTACATACCATCCTGCGTTTACCTACCGGTATCTTTTATGCCAACGGTGTAAAAGCCAATGTGCTTTTCTTTGATGGCAAGCCCAGCAGCAAAGACCCCTGGACAAAAGAAGTATGGGTATATGATTACCGAACCAATATTCACCATACGCTAAAAAAGAATCCTTTAAAGCTGGATGACCTGAAAGATTTTATTGAATGCTACAATCCAAAGAACCGTCATAAGCGTAAAGAGCTTTTCAATGAAACCAATCCCGAAGGGCGTTGGAGAAAGTTTGGCTACGATGAAATTATTGCAAGAGATAAAACATCATTAGATATTACCTGGTTAAAGGATAAGTCCTTAGCTGATCTGGATAACCTGCCCGACCCGGATGTGTTGGCGTTGGATATTGTGGAGAATCTGGAAGCGGGGTTGGAGAGTTTTAGAGCGATCATTGCTTCATTAAATAATACGAAGTAGCATGAACTTAATATTCTTTCTGGGATCAGGCGTTTCTATTGAATCGGGGCATCCCAATGTTGTTAAACTCACCGAGCAAATTTTGAACGCTGAAACACACCCGGAAACAGTACTATTTTTAAGATGCTTAGCGGATTATGATAGCTATGCCAGGAATTTTGGCGGCACCAGGAACTTATCTTCACACGAAACTGTTGGAGAGATTTACAGGAACTATACCTCTTATGAGGATCTCTATTATTTGTGTGATGAGATAGCTTTATTTGATTGGGGACTACATGATAATGCGATGGTACCTGCATTTATGGAATCCCTTTTAGTAGCTCTTGCGTCTATATTAAAAGGTGAAACCAGGGAAAAAAGATTACTGGAAATTGGCAAATTGGGACAAGATGCAAAGCGATATATCAATGCTGTAATCAGAGAAAAGCTTGATACACCCGATAAAATTGTTGGCCTTGACCTGATTGTAGAACTTGCAAAAAGTCCTATGGTTACTTCATTGAACATTCTCACATTAAATCATGACTTGCTGGTAGAATCAATTCTCGAACGAAATGGGATTGCTTTTGCCGATGGCTTTGGTAAGGCTGATGGGGATGTGAGGTGGTTTGAACCTGATATTTTTTTAGCAGATATAAAAGTTAAATTGATAAAACTGCATGGATCTGTTGATTGGTATTCTTTAATAGATAAACGCTTTGAACGGATCGGAAAAATAACCGGTAAGAATTTCCCCGAGAAAAAAAGTGGGAGTGCAGTTACATTGGAATTTGCCAATACTACTTCTAAAATATTAACAGGGTTAAACAAAATAAAATTTTATAATTCTGGCTTGTACACAGATCTGCATTATCATTTTCAAAAGGTGCTTTATGAAAATGACATAATGATCATGTCTGGTTATGGCTGGGGTGATGACCCTATCAATAACAGACTGATGACCTGGCTTGACAGGAAACCGGAGCGGAAACTAATTCTGTTACACGAAGAAAATAGAATTCAGGAATTAAAGGACAGGAGTATGGTTTTCGATAGAGACTACTCAAAATGGACAGAAAATGATAAATTGGTACCAATGGGTAAATGGCTAAGTGGAACTACAATAGATGAAATTACAACAGTTTGTAAATAGTTTTGGTTATATAAATTTTATTGCAGATTACCAGAACATAAAATAAAAAATTATGCCAGAATGTACTCAATGCGGAGCATTTACCAAATTTGAAAAAGGGTTATGCCTGAAATGTTATAATGAAAAAAACAACAAAGCAGAACCTGCAGATAAAACCACAGTATCAGGGCTTAGTGACAAGGATAAAAACTACCGCTACAATATGATTAAAGGCCGCATTGCGGAAACTTTAATTCAGGAGCTTTTTTTAAGTTTAGGTTATAATGTGTTCAGGTATGGTATGGAAAATACAATCCCTGGTATTATGGAACTGTTAAAGGGAGTACGTTCGGATGTGGCAATGGAAATTAAAAGAATGCCTGACTTTGTGATGCAAAACCCCACAACAAAAGATGTGCACTTTGTGGAAGTTAAGTTTAGAGCAAGTGGTGAATTTAGTCAAAAGGATCTTCCCAAAAATTATCCATATGAGAATGCATATATTATCCTTGTTTCAAAAAAGCATATCAAATGTATAACAGTAACAGAGTTGTTAGCAGGAAATGAAATTACAGCATCTTCCAATAATTACCTGGGCAGCAGAAAAGAGTTTGTACTTGATAAAGAAGTAATAATCGACTTCTGTAAGTTTGCGACACAATTCTTTGAAAACGTTTAATCTTTAAATTATGACATTTGGAAAAAGTATCCGGATCTTTTTAAAGGATGGCTCTGTTTCCGGGATGAAATTTGCCGAAGTAGTAAATCATACCATCCAGGCAATGGCTTGTCCCAGGATAAAGGCAAGCGAACTCATGCAGTTCCCGGAATCGAGGAGGCCTGGTGTATATTTTTTAATTGGGAATGATGAAGTCACCAATGAGCTTATGGTTTATATAGGTGAAGCCGAAAATGTATTTGACCGGTTACAAAATCATTTAACCAATAAGGATTTCTGGAATGAGGTCATCATATTTATCAGTAAGGATGAAAACTTAACAAAAGCTCATGTAAAATACCTGGAAAGCAGGATTATCCAGATCGCTTCAAATATTAAACGTTATAAAATTTCAAATTCCACTCAACCGCAACTTTCTTCTTTACCCATGGCAGACAGGGATGCCATGGAGGAATTTTTGCAGCAGGTAAAGCTACTGATTGGAATTTTTGGACATAAGATATTGGACGATCTGATAGATCCTTCCCAAAAATCGCGTAATGAAGTAAAAGCTGTTCCAAATCCCGGAAATCCAGCATCTTCAATCATTGACAATTCACCGCTGGAGCTCTTTTTAAAAGTATCCACGGTGAATGCTAAAGCGATCCAGACCAACGAAGGAATAGTGGTACTTGCCGGTTCTGATGCAACAGCAAATATCACATCAAGTTTATCAATGGGTTATCGGGATCTAAGAGAAAAATTGATAAAGAACGGGCAATTAGTTCAAGATGGAGATAAATATAAATTCCAGGAGGATATATTGTTTTCTTCTCCTTCGGCTGCAGCTGCTATCATTGTGGGGTATAGCTACAATGGGTTATTTGGCTGGAAAAACAAGGATGGAAAAGCTTTAAAAGTTGTGGAGGAAGAAAGACTTAAAATGCAGCAAAACAATATTACACCGGATTCGCCTTCAGCTTTTTAATTGCCTTGATTTGAATCAACAAATGTAAATTCCTAATCCCTCCCAACTTGTTTATGTTTGTGGACCAACTGGCTTAAGTTTTTTGCGCAAAACTGCACAGTTGGAGAAAAAGAAAAAAAAGAGAATTAATAAAGTGCTTTGGACAAAGTATCATACCAAAGCCGAAGATTTATTTAATAGGGCTATGGCTATATAAATAGTATTAAGAATGATAAAGGAATATTTAGAGAATATACTTGCAGTAGATGTAAATCAACAATCTAATGTTTTTAATTATGAGAGATGGCTGAAAGGTATTCCTAATGTCGAAGCTTTACAATCCTTTGAGAAATTCCATAATTCAAAAATCACCAGAAAATTGGTCATTGAGGAATTTGATAGTTATTTCCTTGACACACGGAATAATGATGTTGTTAAGCCTTTTTTATTGAGTATGATTTGGGGATACGAAGGATCTGGGTATGGAACTTTTAGAACATTAAAGTATTTTGATGATCCCGGTTTAGCTATAAAATTAAAAGATGCATTATTTTATGTATCCAATAAAAACATAGAAGGAGCTTTCAATGAATTAAATAAAGTGAAATATCTCTCAACTAGTTTTGCATCAAAGGTTTTATACTTTGCTGCTAAAGCAAAAAAAATTGAAGATTATCCATTAATATTTGATATGAGAGCTGCCACTGGCATGGTTACTTTAGCCAGCTCAAATGCTATTACTCAGATGGTTGCTATTACTCCCAAAAAGGGATGGCAACCATAA
>CAZBIK010000283.1:0-4757 GCA_964491955.1 uncultured Ferruginibacter sp. | reverse complement strand
GACCTGGAGAAAAATGAAACCGGGATATGGTGGGCAGTTTGTTCGGCTGACAACAAAATATTTTATGGAGCAGGCGGGCTGAACAATCTGAGTAAAACACATCAAAAAGCAGAGATCGGCTTCTGGCTGCTTACTGACTTCTGGGGACAGGGGATCATGACAGCAGCCATGCCCCTGATCTGCAATTATGGATTTGAAAAACTAGGACTACACAGAATTGAAGGGCTTGTAGAATCAAACAATATCAATTGCAAAAAAGCAATGGCCAAACTTGATTTTGAATATGAGGGAACCATGAGGGACTGTGAAATCAAGAACGGGCATTTTATCAGTTTGGATATTTATGCAAAACTAAAAGGCAAATGATATTTAATATCGGATCAAGGCGATCCCCCTTCAGAAGACCCGCCAGGGAAATGGATACTGGATCATTAAAACATACTTTAAAACAGCCACCAGCTTAAATAAATCAAAACTGACACTGCACTATTTTTGGATAACCAGAAAGATAAATCTTACTAATAAATGAAAAATAATTTTGTTCTGCTCATGGCGGTAATTGCTTTTTCAATGTTCATTGGCTGCAATGGCCGGGGTAAAACCGGGTATACCATACCCTCTGAATTTGATGAACAGGAATACATTTGGCTTAGCTGGGTTGAATCCGGTTTCCTTGGAGGCGAACCCTTTTACGTTACTGCACTTCAAGCCATGAAGGAAATAACACCCTATGTTAAAGTAAGATTATTTTATGGCCCGCAACCGGCTTATGATAAAGAACAACTTAAAAGCCGGATTTATGAAAAGCTGATCGAAAATAAAATTGATACTTCGAGGATCTCTCTTTTTTACAATGAACAATACTATGGTGCCATACAGGACCCAGGGCCCGTTTTTTTAAAGAACGGGAATAATGATTTTGCAATAGCTGATTTTAAATTTATACACCCGGATAAACGAACAGAATCAATTGACAGGAATATTGCCGCACAGTTATCACTACCGGTTATTTCTTCATCCATGATCTCGGAGGGGGGCGCCTGGCAGACCAATGGAAAAGGAACCATGTTGCTGGTTGAATCGGTAGAAATGGACAGGAATAAATCAATGACCAAAACACAAATTGAAAATGAATACAAAAGGGTTTTAGGAGTAACAAAGATCATTTGGCTTAAAAAAGGTCCCAAAGAAGAAGAATGGGGTAAATTGGAAAATGGCAAATACGGCATTGGCACAGGGGGGCATATTGATGAATTTTGCAGGTTTGCAGATCCAACCACTGTTTTATTGGCGGAAGTGAGTGAAAAAGATACTGCCGGTAATGAAATATCTAAAGAATCCTTTTCAAGAATGGAAGAGAATTTTAAAATCCTGAAACAAAGTACGGATCAAAATGGCAGACCTTTTAACATAATCCGGTTACCTGCAGGGCCTTTAATGACAAAAAAAGTTTCCTACAAAAACCTGTCAGAAGCAGAACAGTCATGGTTCAACGATGTAACAACTGATTCAGTGGAATTTTACCTGGCAACAGGCTACATGAATTTTATTATTGCCAATAAAGTAATTGTTACAACAAAATTCTGGAAAGCTGGTATGCCAGATGAATTTAAAGAAAGAGATGAACAGGCTAAACAAACTTTAGAAACAGCATTTCCCGGCAGAAAAATAGTACAGATCGATTGTATGCCGCTGCATCATGACGGAGGAGGGTTACATTGCCATTCCAGGAATCAGCCAAAATAACAAAGTTAAAATATCTTCAAAAAGGTCGGTCACTTAAAACGAAATCATACAGTAAAACATGAAGCCCATAACTAAAATGCCTCCAGGTTCAGGAGGCATTTTTAATTTCTAAATATTTTCATTTACCAGCTTCCACTGGCTCCGCCGCCGCCAAAACTGCCGCCGCCAAAACCACCGAAACCACCCGAGCTTCCGCCACCGCCGCTCCAGCCGCCACCCCGGCCACCGCTGCTGAGCATTTGCCCGATCGTCCAGGCTGCAAAACCACGGCGGCTCATAAACGAACCTCCGCCACCCTTACCGCCGGCAATGGCCAGGAAAATGACGATCAGCACAATGATAAAAAGGATGCGCCCTATTGAACCAACTCCTTTTTTACCATAACCTTCCGGTGCCGCATACTCGCCTTTTACCGACTGGATGATGGCATCCGTACCCTCTTCTATGCCGCGGTAATAATCATCTCCTTTAAAATTGGGAACGATCACCTGGTCGATGATCTGTTTGGCTGTGATATCCGGCAGGGCGCCTTCCAAACCATAACCGGTACTGATATTCAGTTTACGGTCGCCCTTGGCAATGAGCAGGATAACCCCGTTGTTGTTTTCCTTGCCGCCAACACCCCATGCCCTGCCCAGTTCAATATTAAAATCGGCCACATCCCTGCCGTTCAGGGAAGGGATGATCACAACGGCTATTTGGGTAGTGGTGCTGTCGTCGAAAGCAACCAGTTTATTTTCTAATGCCTGTCTTTGACCTTCTGTTAATGTACCATTGGGATTTTCCTTACTTTTTGTAAAATCATTTACCAGCTTTGTTGGTTTTTGTTTCAGTAATTTTTCCAGGTCAAAGGGTTCCTGTGAAAAAACAAGAACCGAAACCAGCAGTAAAACAATTATGGAGAAAAATTTTTTCATTTCTTGAAACGGGCCCTGTTTTTATTTTATTTGCCAAAGACAATTTCGTCGGGCAATTCATTTTTATCTTCTGTGGGTATGTATGGAAATTTCTCTTTTAAGGTCTCACCTATTTCCCGGACACACTGTGCAATCCCCCTGCTGATATTATCTCTTGTAAAATTGGCGATCATTCTTCTTACTTCTTCATCCCAGTAAGCCTTACCTGCTTTTTGGTAAATGCCTTCATCGGCAAACAGGGCCAGCTCATGGTGATCCATGGCGATGTAGAGCAGCACGGCATTGCGGTGATCGGTCTCCTGCATTTTCAGTTTAAAGAAAATTTCAGCAGCCCGGTCAATGGGATCCATGTAGGCATTCTTACTTTCCACATAGATCCGTATCTCCCCGCTGGTTTCCTTTTCGGCCAGGCGTATCGCTTCCACGATCTCCGCTTTATCGGCGGCAGAAAAGAATTCACGCTGTTTAAAAAATGGAAATAAGCCCATTAAAATTTTATTTCTATTGATTTATCGGCACCGGCATCAGACTGGAAACCTTTTTTTTCTGTAAAACCAAACATGCCTGCCACCAGTTTTGTTGGAAAACTTCTTACAGAACTGTTGTATGCATTGATCGCTTCATTAAAATCCTTCCGGGCAACTTTTATCCTCCTTTCGGTTCCTTCCAGCTGTGTTTGCAAACCCGAATAAGCCGCCGTGCCTTTTAAGGTTGGGTATTTTTCAATGCGGATGATGAGGTTATTAGTTACTGCTGCCAGTTCATCCTGGGCAGCAGCCTGTTTGTTGAACTCATCTGCAGAAACACTAGTGGTACTGATATTTACAGATGCCGCTTTACTTCTTGCTTCGGTGATCTTCTCCAGGGTGGTTTGCTCAAATTCGGAAACACCCTTTACCACATTTACAATATTGGGAATGAGGCTTAACCTGCGCTGGTACGCATTCTGAACCTCATTCCACTGAAGTTTCACCTTTTCATCTTTTTTTACCAGGCCATTATAAGTGGTGACCAAAAAAATACCGGTCACCAGTATGATACCCCCAATAATGAAACCCCCGGTTCTGTTCTTCTTTAGCGGTATCATGTTTAGAATTTAACTTCCGGCGCTTTTTCCGCACCTGCATCTGCTTTAAATCCTTCCTTGGCTTTAAAGCCAAATAATCCACCTAAAATATTCATCGGGAAAGACCTCACCTGGGTATTGTACACATTGATGGCATCATTAAAAACCTTACGTGAATTCTTGATATTGTTCTCGATCCCTTCCAGCTGTCCCTGTAACTGCAGGAAATTTTGTGTGGCTTTCAGGTCGGGATAATTTTCAACAACAGCAAGCAGGCGGCTTAAGGCACCGCTCATCTGGCTTTGTGCTTCCTGGAATTTTGCAATGTTCTCTGGTGTTAACTGGTCGGCTGTAAAATTTACCGAAGTAGCTTTCGCCCTTGCTTCAACCAGCTTTGTCAACGTTTCCTGCTCAAAATTGGCTGCTCCTTTAACGGTATTAACCAGGTTGCCCACCAGGTCGGACCGGTTTTGATATTCTGCCTCTACATTATTCCAGGCTTTTTTTACATTCTCATCCTGCTTTACCAGGCCATTATATCCACTGCAGCCCCAAAAGCCAAGGATAACAAGTATCCCGAGTATTACCAATAATCCAATACGTTTCATGATTTTTTGTTTTAGTGTTAAGAAGTTAAAAATAATATTTTAAATCAGTATTTCAGATTAATTACGGGTTATTTAAAAAGTAACCGTTAAAACCTGTTAATCTTTGATTGCTGCTATTCCGGGTAAAACTTTTCCTTCAAAGTATTCGAGCATTGCGCCGCCGCCGGTACTTACATAACTCACTTTATCGGCCAGGTTGAATTTATTGACTGCTGCCACACTGTCTCCGCCGCCTACTAAACTAAAGGCCCCGTTTGCAGTTGATGCAGCCACAGCTTCGGCAACGGCTTTGGTCCCTGCCTGGAATTTTTCCATTTCAAAAACACCCATCGGCCCGTTCAATGAAATGGTTTTTGATTTTCCGATTCTCCCGTTTAAGCTATCCGTACCCTTTGGGCCTATATCCCACTCCATCCCTCC
>CAZBIK010000282.1:0-4769 GCA_964491955.1 uncultured Ferruginibacter sp. | reverse complement strand
CCAAAACCGGCGGAACATTTGCCAAACGAAAAGTTTTAAGAAACGAAAACAACCACCGTGCAGATTAATAGAATGTCAGAATTTAATGCTTTGCCTTGCATACAACGTTCAGGGCTTGCCGAAGTGGGGGAAATAGAATTCCGTCCGCCCGGCTAACTGAAGCTAAATTTATAAATAAAAGCTGATGATATGCACATAGCTAAATTAATAACGTCCTGCTGGATATGAAGCCAAATTGAAAAACAAAAGTTGAAACACAGCTTCCGTCCGCCCCCATTTTGGCAAACCCCATGTTAGCTGCATACCCTTTTTGAATAGGCAGGTTTATTGCTCTACTGTTTTATGTCTAGTTAGTTCAATTATAAAAGCAACAGTAGTTATCAGAAAAATTGTGATACCGACGTATACCTGTGGTTCTTTCAAAATGGGTAAAGCAAAACAAAACATTGTACAATTAATTGCATTTGTTATTACTGCTATCCGTTTTGTGAACTTTGAACCACCTTTGTCTATTGCAACAAGGTTAAGTAGTCCTGAAAAAATGATTGACGTACCTGCACCTACAAACCAGAGTGTATCGGTATTCATGTATAGTGGGAAAGCAAAACTAATATGCACTATTCCGAGAAGAATAATGATGTAAGAAACTATTTTAATAAGGTTATGCACAACAAGATTTATTCATTTGTATAGGTGGACATTTTACTGTCCCGTAACTGCAATAAACACAACAGTCCCCTTGGTTTGGTTTAAGTCGTGTCTTGCAACTTGTACACTCATAAAAATATTGGCAAGCGTCTGTTGGCATTGTTTCCTCTTGTCTGTGTCCACAAACAGGGCAAGTAATTATTGATTGAAGTATGATAGTTTTTGTCATTAGTTATTTGTTACGGTTTGTGAAACTACTATGTAACCTGTGCTGTTTATTGCTGCTGCAATGCTGTCAACAGAAGTTTTGCTATTGTCAAACTTTACGGTGCTGTTTGCATTTTCATAAGAAGTCTGAAATGCAACAATTCCTTTCACTTTTGAAATTTCGCTGTTTACGTGTTGGGTGCAACTTTCGCAAGTCATTCCTTTGATTTTGAAAACGGCTTGTTGAATATTTGTTTTGTCCACCACCACAACTTTTATATCTTGTGGTTTTGGATAAAATGCTTTTGCATAATAAGGGAAAGAAATTAGTAATCCTGCAACTACTGTAACAATTCCTAAAAATGATTTTGATTGCCAAAATGTTTTTTTATTGTCTGCTTCACAATCGCAGTCCACTTGTTTTTGTGGTTTAAGTTTTTGATACCACGCAAATGCAAAAACTAAAACGGTCAGCCCAATTAAGTAAGGTCTAAAAGGTTCAATCCACGAAAATGAAGAAGCAAGTCCACTTGCTCCACCCAATAATGCTAAAACTGGTGTGATGCAACAAAGTGAAGCTGCGGTTGCAGTCAAAAGTCCTGCTATAAAACTCTTGCTATTTTTCGTCGCCATTGTCATAGTTTAATAGTTAAGCAAAAATAATGCTTTAACTGTTAGAGTGTTGCCAATAGGGTTGCAGCCAACTCATAAATATACGAAGTTCATTTTTGCCCTGCAACATACAAGTTTGAACACCATAAAGATATATAAACAATAATATAGTAATTGAAATGGCCAACTTTCGTATAATTTATTGTTTAATATAAAACAATTGAAAAAACGCAGGTTCTTATTTGCCTTTTTTCACATAAATCGAATCATAAAATTCTACCTTTTTCAAATGCTTTTTTGCTGGGTTTAATTTTAAATAGAAACTGGTGTCACTTATTAGAAAATCAGGTTAACTGCTATCCTTATCTGTACACAAATGACCAGATAGGAAACCAAAGTCAATGATTTCTAGATTACATCGATCCAAACCCCATGATTTTATAAATAAAGACCAAAAAAGGCTAAAATCTATACCAGTGTAAGTATTATAAATAAATTTAAATTGAGACGTAATCATTTTTAGTAATGTAATATTCTGGTGATATCATCCAAAATCAGGTTCGAACTGGCGGTAGCCATCCCGACATTTTATTTTTTGCCGGGAAGACGGAAAACTGGAATCAAAAAATCAAACGAGTTACCGACTTCCCGGCTATTTTATTGCTATGAAGAATAGATCAAAAAATTAAATGCCTTACCGCCCCCGCCTGACTGCAGACAGGTTAACTGCTGTTTATTTTTTCCTATATATTATGATTAATTTTATTTAAATTTATTTTTAATTAATGATCCCATGCTAAAAATTGTCAGTTGATAATCTAAAATATGTTTTTATCATGAATAATAATGAGAACCTGAATACAGAACCTATTACGGGTGCTGCATCAGTAAATTACAGGAATTTCCACCTTTGGATGTTAATCCCGTTTGTAATTTCAGTTTTAGGATTTTCGTACAGTTATTACTTCAATTTATCTAATGCAACCTTTCATCAGCATGTGCATGGTATTTCTGCAA
Source organism: uncultured Ferruginibacter sp. (assembly GCA_964491955.1). GTDB lineage: Bacteria > Bacteroidota > Bacteroidia > Chitinophagales > Chitinophagaceae > Ferruginibacter. The sequence continues at coordinate 2,285 of CAZBIK010000282.1, read as the reverse complement.
CACTTTGGTATTTCCTGGTAATACTTCAGCCATATTTAATTACCCGTAAAAAAAACTTTCAAAGTCACAGAACGCTGGGTACGATTGGATTTATTTTAGCAGGTATTGTGGCCGGTAGTGCATTTACTATTATACCCAAAAATATAGACAATGTTAAAGACCTCGATATTAATGGAGCTTTTAATCCAACTATTGCGTACTTCTTTACATTTATTGACTTTTTTTTGATAAGCCTGTTTACAATAAGTGTTTGTTTTGCTGTGCTGAGTATAAAACAAAAAAGACTTTCCGACCATGTTCAATGGCTTATGGCATCTGTATTCTTTGTCCTGTCGCCAGGGCTGGCCAGATTACTTACAATAGGAATTATGATCATAAATAAAGGAAACCCCGAAGGAATTTTGATGGATAATTTGGCACTCATCTCATTTATTTTCATGATCGTTTTGATAACAATATTCTATTACAAATATGGCAGTTTCAGGCACCTGTCTTTTACGCTTTTAATTATCTGCCATTTACCGTTCCTGTTTCTTGAGCAGATAGGCAACAATGAATTTATCAGGACGGTGTTAACAGCTATATTCAAATAATGCGATTCCGCTGCAGTTGGTGTTCCAATACCCTCAGACATTCTATGTTGGATATTGCGCTGCTACAATACCATCGACACGAAAACCAATACTGGCGAAAAGCCTGTTAATAAATGGTATGAAGGCTTTAAACCGTTTAAAGTTTTATTAACTTACAGAACGATTTAAACCATTAAACTTTAAACCATTAAACCATTAAACTTTAAACCTTAGACCTTAACCCTCCCTCCATGCGCACAGCACTTAAAAAAGACGAAACCATATTATTGATAACCCGCCAGCACTGGTTAAGATTGGTGTTGCCTTTTTTTGCCTGGTTGTTGTTAACGGTATTGCTCACCTGGTGGCTCAATACCACCACTTCCTGGATCATCATTGCTGTTGCATTACTATACCCGCTGTACGAATACCTGAACTGGCGGCACAACCTCTGGGCCGTAACCAACCTGCGCATCATTGATGAGACCGGTTTTATAACCCGCTATTCAAAAGAAAGCCCGCTTGATAAAATAAATAATGTGGAATACGACCAGTCGATCTGGGGCAGGATATTTGGTTTTGGCAATGTGGATATACAAACGGCTGCCGAGATGGGCGAAACAAAATACGAACTCATTCATCATCCCAAATTACTGAAAGACACCATCACCCATGCACAGGAGGAATATAAAAAAATGCAGATCAGCAACCAGGCCACACAACTGGCAGAAGCCATTGCCCGTGCCAATCCCGGCGCACAGCCATCGCAGCAGATGATCGCCGATGAACTGCAGAAACTTTTTGAGCTGATGCAAAAAGGCGCCATCACGCCCGAAGAATATGCAGCACAGAAACAGCGGCTGATGGGAAATTAAAAATATAGTGGTGGATTTATTCCAGGCATTTTCATTTTTACATGCTCCGGGTAAATTGCAGGGGCAAAAAATAATTAAGATCGTTTATCCTGTACTGAATGATACAACGTACTACAAGAGCTTTGCAGCATCTTTTTTTAACAGTTCATGCTTAACATTATATTGTAAAATCCCATTTGTTAAATTTTTTACGGAACAAACTTTTCCACTAAAAAACGCGTTGTGTGTATAAGTAAGTTTGCGAAGTATCAAATGCAATTCGTTACATTTGGCATAGAGACATGTTAGTAGTACCAATTGAAACAACATTGATAACTAACCGCTGCGAAGTATGCTTTTTTAATCAGCATGACAGCAACAGTGGCAAAATTAAGATCCATTGACAGAAACGATCATTAACCTCGAGACCGTAAACCCTATCGAATTTTTCGGCGTCAACAACGGTAAATTAGACATCTTAAAAAAGAAATTCCCACTATTAAAAATTCTCAGCAGGGGCACGCAGATAAAATTAAGCGGGGCACCTGAACAAATTGAAGGCGCCCGGGAAAAAATTGATCTCATTCTCCGCTACCTCGAACGCAACGGCCACATGAGCGCCAATTATTTTGAACAGATACTGGGCGGCGATGATGAACGGGCTGTGGATAATTTCATGGACCGCAATCCCAATGACGTACTGGTATTTGGCCCCAACGGCAAAACCGTAAGGGCACGTACCGCCAACCAGAAACTGATGGTGGAAGCCTGCGATAAAAATGACATCCTCTTTGCCATCGGGCCCGCAGGTACCGGTAAAACCTATACGGCCGTAGCTTTGGCGGTCAGGGCATTAAAG
>CAZBIK010000281.1:0-4787 GCA_964491955.1 uncultured Ferruginibacter sp. | reverse complement strand
CAAGTTTTATGCAGCAATTCTGGAACGCTGAAGACAATTGCCTTTATGATGTTATTGAAGGAGAACTGAAAGATAAAAGTATACGCCCTAACCAATTGTTTGCTATAAGCCTGCCGTACCCGGTTATTGATGGCAGACATGGTAGGGCGGTTTTAAAGATCGTGGAGGAGAAATTATATACACCGGCAGGTTTAAGAAGTTTACCAACAGATGACTACCGGTATATTGGTATCTATGGAGGTGATGCCATGCAACGGGATTCAGCCTATCACCAGGGAACGGTGTGGAGCTGGTTGCTGGGTCCCTACGTAGATGCAATAATGAAAATCGATGGCAAAAATGCAAAAGCTAAAAAAGTGATTGATGCATTTAAATATCATCTCAATGAGGGTTGTATCGGAAACATATCTGAAATATTTGATGGCGATGCACCACACCATCCCCGTGGATGTATTGCACAGGCATGGGGTGTGGCCGAAATTTTAAGGGTAATTAAGGACTATGGATTATAAAACCAGGCAAATACACGATAATGGACAAAACATAAAATGTGGGTCCATCCGGACAGTTTAAAAATATAACCCATTTACCATCTTCTAATAAGAAAATGGTACTGTCAGATTAAGTACTGATTATTACAATTTATTCATTAAATGCAGCCAGTTTTTCTTGGCTTTTTCAATTTGTGTGGCCTGGTTCCTGTTGCAGAGTATTTTTACTTTTAAATTATAATTTAGTTATAATTTTCTATTCACAATGGCCCATGCCATGGGATCGGACTGAACTTTATAATCTTCAGAAACAGCATATGCTCAGTAACCACCGTACTGTGGTGCGAACTTTTCTGGGTACAGCTTAAAGCTGCCTGCTTTTTCCGGGCTGGAGAAAATCCAGTTGACATTATTCCACGAAAATGTAAACTATTCATCTCCTTTTACCGGCTTTACTTCTTTGAAACATGCTGCTGTATCGTATCCGCTTATTGCAATGCCTGATTTACTGAATACTTCTGCCTGCTGGGCTGTTAAATTGAATGAATCCAGCAAAAAACCAGTTATCTGGATGTTTCTTCTCATTTTCCTTTAAAACAAAATCAGCACCATGTCAAGACTGGTTCGGTCATTTACATGACATGAAGGATTTATTTCTGATCAGGGCTTTTTAACAACAGCCTGTCAACCGACATTTTTCCTGATCCGCTGAGGAACAGTGATGCTGCCATACCAATTACCAGCAAATGATATTCATATCCTTCTCCCGTTTGATTTCCAAACCAGTTCATAAAAAAGCCATTGGCAATATGTGATGTAAAAATGATACCAATGAAATTGAAAATGACAAGTAAGGCAATAAAACGGGTTGTAATGCCTGCGATCAGCATCAATGCACCAAAAAACTCGATCATGATCACCCCAAAACCAATGATCCAGGGTAGCTGAACAGCTTCAGTAAAGAAGCCCATGGTGCCTGTAAATCCAAAGCCGCCAAACCAACCCAATAATTTTTGGGCACCGTGGGGAAACAAAACCAGCCCAAGGACTATTCGTATAAGGGTTGTTGCAGCGTTGTCATTTGTTTGAAATATTTTCTTCCACATAATTTTTTCAGATGTTTTAATTTTTATTTAATAAATGTTTTAAAACACAAAATTGCGACAGGATATACCCATATCCCAATGATCAAGGATAAGAAAGCGCATTGATCTATGGTAAGAAATTTATTTGCCAGCTAATTGTTTACGGATGCGGCTCAATGATTCGGGTGTGATACCCAGGTACGATGCTACCTGGTGTTGGGGCACAGACTGTTCTATAGTTGGATAACGCCGGATAAAATCCAGGTAATTTTTTTCAGCAGGATCACTGAGTTGTGAAAGTATACGTTGCTGCATGGCCACATACGCATTCTGAAAAGCAATGCGAAAGAAGCGTTCAAATTTTGGTATTTTATTATACAGTTCTTCCAGTTTACTTTTCTCTATCAGTAATACCTCCGATTCAAGCAATGCATCAATAAAGTACCTGGAAGGTTCGCCGGTCAGGAAACTATACTGGTCGCCGATCCACCAATCCGTGACTGCAAACTGTATAATATGCTCCTGTCCTTTTTCATCCAGGTAATATTGTCGCAGGCAGCCACTGTTCACGAAACATTCATGGTTGCATACTTCACCTTCTTCCAGCAGGAATTGTTTTTTGCGCAGATGCTTTCTCTTTAGTGAAGAAGTGAAGTAACTGAACTCTTCATCATTAAGTTGAATATGTTTTGCAATATTATTCTGTATGAGACTGAACATAGAATAAAAATAAAGATAAATAATATTATTTCACCGGATTGTAACCGGTTTTCCGTGAAATGAGATCAATGGCAGATCAATAATATATTCATTTTAGTCAGGCAAACGACATAAATGAAATTCAGAATTGGTTCTTTTTGTATTTGAAATCAATGAACATGAACACACAATATGATATCATCATCATCGGCACCGGCAGTGGCGGAGGCACTATTGCAAAAAAACTGGCAGGTACAGGAAAGAGAATATTGATACTGGAGAGAGGTGGTTTTATTCCCAAAGAAAAACAGAACTGGGATCCGCATGACGTGGTAACGCTGGGCCGTTACCGCCCCAAGGAGAACTGGTACGACAAAGATGATAAACCATTTCACCCTTATATACATTACAATGTGGGTGGCAACAGTAAAATGTATGGTGCCGCTTTATTCCGTTTCAGGGAAAGTGATTTCCTGGAAGTAAAACATTATGGCGGCAATTCACCAGCCTGGCCATTTGGTTATGATACGCTGGAGCCCTATTATGATGTGGCCGAACAAATGTATCATGTGCATGGCAGGCGCGGCACTGATCCAACCGAGCCTCCTGCTTCCGGGGAATACCCACTGCCCCAACTGCCTTATGAGCCTTTGATAAAGGACCTGGATGAAAAGTTAAAGCGTATCGGTTTAAAACCATTTCCATTACCGATGGGGGTTAACCTGCCACAGGATACTGATAAAAATATTTCACCGGTGGTGCTGGAATATTTTGATGGCTTCCCTGACCTTACCGATTCAAAAGCAGATGCACAGTCGGTGGCATTGAATCATGCATTAAAGAGGCGCAATGTTGAAATGATTACACACGCTTATGTTGAAAAATTAATTACTGATGAAACAGGGGCTAAAGTAATTGCCGTTGCAGCCATAGTAGAGGGTGAAGAAGTGTTTTTCGGGGCTGATATCTTCATAGTGGCATGCGGTGCAGTAAACAGCGCCGCTTTGTTCCTGCGAAGTACCAATGATCATCACCCGGATGGGCTGGCCAATTCAAGCGGGCAGGTGGGAAGAAATTTAATGTTGCACCACAATGGCTGCCTGGTGGCATTCACAAAAAAGAAAAATGATTGTGTGTTTCAGAAAAGCCTGGGCATAGCTGATTTTTATCACTGCGCTGATGACAGTGAATTGCCATTGGGAGAAATTCAATTGATGGGACGCAATGATCCGGATACTATTTTATGGATGGCAGAAGATATCTTTCCCGGCAAAACCTATAATGAGTTAAAGGAAATGACAATAGATTTTTGGCTAACTGCAGAAGACCTTCCTTCATCAGATAACCGGGTTACGCTGAGAGAAGATGGTTCGATAAAAGTTGATTACAGCAGAACCAATTACACTGCTTATGAAAAACTGAAGGAAAAACTGAAACAGGTTTTTGTAAAGCTGGGGGAAATTGATGAAGACTACAAAGATGTGCAATGGAAAGGATATGATTTAGACGTCAGTGGAATGAGCCACCAGAACGGAACATTAAGATTTGGCACTGATCCTTTAAACTCTGTGCTGGACCTGAATTGCAAAACGCATGACCTGGATAATGTGTACGTGGTAGATGCCAGTTTTTTCCCCAGTTGTGGAGCATTCAACCCGGCATTGACTATTGCAGCCAATGCATTAAGGGTAGGGGAGCATATTATTAAAAACTTCACCCTCGTTCCCTCTCTGAAGGAGAGGGAGGCCAAACCGATAGCAATTAATGAACAATTGAATTAACAAACAATCAGTTTAGCATTGCACCACAAAGATTCCTAAGATGAATTGGAAGACCCTGATGCACAGGTAAATAAATAAACACCGCTCCTTCTCTGAAGGATAAAGAGTTGGAGGATGAGGTATGGAAGAAATAGCAAAAACAATAACGATCCATATAAGCCATATGCTGGAAATTATTTCGGCACTGATCATTGCTGGTGCGCTGGTAAAACTGGTGGCCGGTTATTTTCAATCTTTTCTAAAATCAAAAAATGGTTTATCAGCGATGGAGTCAAGAATGGTTTTTGGAAGTGCTGTGGCTGTTGCACTGGAATTGTTACTTGGAGCAGATGTTCTGGCCACTGCCGTTGCACCCAGCTGGGATGACATCGGCAAACTGGCTGCCATCGCTGTTTTACGTACCGGGTTAAATTATTTCCTGGAAAGGGAATTAAAGCATAAAAAACCTGTGGCCTAAGGTCGTTCATGCGACAGTGGCATTTTTTGTGATTTCATCTCTTTGTAAAATGAGAGTCATGCCAATTAAAATAGTAACCGGCAAAACAGGTATCCATCAAATGAAAGCATCATTTAAAAAGAACCGGAAGCATTATATCCAGGAAGCATTGGGGCTTGCCGTTTTTATGGTATCAGCCTGTTTTTTCAGCGCCATGCTGTACGCTGAAAAGAGTTCGTGGTATTATTCAATACCAAATGATCCGGTTAGAAATGTTTTTATGGGATTTGCAATG
>CAZBIK010000280.1:370-4794 GCA_964491955.1 uncultured Ferruginibacter sp. | reverse complement strand
TGATCGACTCACCGGTTTTACCGGGAACGCTGAATTACAGGATCAAAGCGCACCTGGTCAACAACAGCACCATTACATCGGAGATGTACACTACTTATATACAGTAGGCATAAATTTTTGATGTACTTTTTTCACTTTTAAAAGTGAATGGCTTATGAAAACAATTTTATTCTTTTTGCTCAGTTTTATTTCTTTGAATATTACCCGGGCCCAGATCACAACGCCTGTAATTAAAGCAAATTTTGGAGTTGATGCGGACCTGAGGGCAAATTATTTCAATGGTGCTCCCAATTCAGCCGTGGATGACTGGTACAACAATGGAACAGCCGGTACCGGGCAGTTTATGATCGATACGATCGGGGCCGCCGCCATTGTTTCCGGTTATACCACCAACCCTGCATCCCGGATGTGGCCTTTTTCGAGATTAATGAGGCCTGCCCCGTATACCACGGTGAACAACAGGCTGGTAATTGATGCCATTTTTCACCGCGACTTTCATGGTACCGATTCTACGGTCTATGCATCGGGCAGTAATAAGAACGGGATGAGCCCGGCAACCTGGACCTGCCCCGTTGCACAAAACATTCCTGACAAAAATGATATACTGGATGTATTTACACATTTAAGGCGTGCAGGGCCAAACGTTACCGACTCCTTATGGATGTTCTCGGGCATATCCATTCAAAACACCACCGGTAACCGGTACTTTGATTTTGAATTGTACCAAACCGATATTTACTACGACCGCCAGACAAGAACCTTTAAAAATTACGGGCCCGACGCGGGCCATACATCATGGGTATTTGATGCCGCAGGAAATGTAACTCAAACCGGTGATATCATTTTCAGCGCTGAATTCGGCAGTTCTGTACTCTCGATGATCGAAGCACGTATATGGGTGCACGAAAGCGCTTTGGATATAATCCCGGCCAATTTTAACTGGGGCGGACAATTTGACGGGGCAAGTTCAGGAGCTGTTTATGGATATGCCAGTATTGTCCCCAAAACTGCCGGCGCATTTTACACCGGCATCCAATCTGTTGCCGGTACCTGGGCAGGCCCGTTTGCATTGGTGCAACAGGACAATTCTGTTGTAACAAATTATGTTGCAAACCAGTTCATGGAAATTTCTGTTAACCTCACAAAACTTGGTATTGACCCCGGAGTCTATAGTACCAATCCATGTGGTACACCATTCAGAAGGGTATTGGCAAAAACAAGGGCTTCCACTTCATTTACTGCAGAACTGAAAGATTTTGTGGCTCCATACAGTATGTTCAACTACCCGCCGGTGGATGCATTTACAGACCTCATTTATTTTTGTGAAGTATTTCCACCTACTGTCATAAGTGTTATAAACCCGGTTATTTCCTCCATATATACCTGGACCACCACAAATGGTAATATTGTTGGCACCAATGTGGGTACATCCATCCTGGTAGATGCGCCCGGAACCTATGTGGTTACCCAGCAATTGCATATCCAGTGCCTGCTGTATGCTCAGGATTCAGTAACGCTGATGTTCGACAGTGTATGCACCATCCTGGATGTTGAACTGATCAACTTTACTGCCAGGCACAATAAAGACATGGCAGAACTGAACTGGCAGGTATCCAATAACCGGGAAGCGGCAAGTTATGAGATTGAATACAGCTTTAATAACCGTGATTTTATACAACTGTATGTAATGAATGCCGGTCCCGAAAATGACCGGGCGGATTACTCATTCAGTTACCCGTTTTCCATGACCAACAACCCGGTTGTTTTTTTCAGGCTGAAAATCAACGGAAAAAACGGAAAGGTCAAATACAGCCCAATCATTGCCCTGCGTAACCAGGCAGCCAGGGACCAGGATATTACCGTGTTCCCCAATCCTTCACCCGGTGAAACCTGGCTTTCCTTTAAAGCCTTACAGGGCGGGGTTACTGAACTGGGTATCTGGAATGCACAGGGAAAACTGGTCAGCAGTTCACGTACAGGCATACACGCAGGAGAAAATATCATCAAACTGCCTGACCTGTCCGGTAAACCAGCCGGCATCTATTTCGTAAAAATAAACCTGGGCGGTGAATGGGTTACAAAAAAGATATTCCTCGTCAGGTAAAATAATACATCATTTTAAAAAAGCACCCTGTACATGGGTGCTTTTTTATTATACCATACAGTATGTTTTGCGGATTACATTTCTGCAGTATGGCCGTTTATCAATTGCTAAAGTTATTTTTCATTTTATGGTTCCGCAAAAATGAAACAAAAAAAAATGCCCTTCTTTTCCGAAAGGCATTTTTGCGTAGTCAGGGAGGCTCATAGCCTGGGGTAAGCGTTATCTTAGTTGAATAATAAGATCTTTTGAGTGTGCAGGTTGTTGTTGATCTGAACCTGTATAAAGTAAGATCCATTGCTGAACCTTGCAAGGTTTGACAGGCTGATCACATTATTTCCTTTAACAACCTTTTGTTTCTGAACCAATACAATTTTCCCGGTATTATCCAGCATGCGCAGGTCTGCCACGGTTTCTGTTTCACTGTAAAACCTTACCTGGATATTGCTGCTGGCAGGATTGGGTGAAACGGATAACTGTATCCTGGCCTGTGTATTTTTAATGATCAGCAGGTTACTGTATTTTATTTCCCCTGCTTTACCGATCACTTTGATCCTGTAATAAATAATTTCGCTGGTTATCCCGCTGATATCATCAGTAAATCCAAAGCTTTGCTGTTGATTTACTTTTACAGGCCCGGTTACTGTGCCAACTTTGGCATAAGTGGTATTGTCCAGGCTCCGTTGAATTTCAAAACGATCTGTTTCCTTTGCGGCAATTATCGTCCAGCTGAGGGGCACCAGGTTCTTTTGAAGCACACCTGTAAAGCTTAAGAACTCAACAGGGAGTACAAAACCAACTGAACGCCAGTCACGGTCGGTTTGATAACTGTTTGTTTTTTGAACTGTTGTTCTTGAACCCGGGGCAGCATCTCCTGTAAAGGATCCTCCATTACCCATCCGGTATGAAGTTCCTTTGATATTGGTTACCGAGTTCAATGAATCAAAACGGTTATCCAGTCCATCGCCGTCTGTATCCAGCCCGGTTAAGGTTACCAGGTCATTCTGTTCGCCGTCCAGGTTAAAATCATTTCCCTCTACCCTGTCAATCAGCCCGTCACCATCGGCATCTGTATCCAGGTAATCGGGTGTAGCATCTGCATCGTGGTCGTACACAAATATGCCTGAGCCACTGAATGCTGCGGGTAGATTATCGTATGGATTCATCAATCCGTCTCCATCGGTATCAACCAATGTGGGCAATAAATAACCTGCAGAAGATTGCCCTTCAATATTATCCGGTATCCCATCATCATCAGCATCTATATCCAGGTAATCGGGATTACCATTGCCATCTGTATTCGGGAGGTTTAATGAACCAAAACCCGAAACCGTTGATGACCATCCGTTGGTACCCAGTGCCCCGTCGGCCAAGCCATTAAAATTGGCATCGGGCAAACCGGCTTCTACCACATCGGTAATTCCATCCCCATCACTATCCAGGTCATAGGCATTGGGCCTGAGGTCCCTGTCTATATTTTTGTTGGGCCAGTTATCTGACCTGCCATCAACAGGTGTGATATCAACACCGGTTATTAATAAGGCTGATCCTAAAATATAACTGTCAGAAATACCGTCGCTGTTTGCATCCGCAAATCCATCGATCCTGCCATCATTATTGGCATCTGTACCCAATGCTTCCACCAGGTCGGGGATACCGTCGTTATCACTATCGGTATCTAAATAATTGGAAATGCCATCACCGTCAAGATCCACATTACCCAAACCATTACCCGAACCCTGCACACCTGTATTATTGCCATCCACATTTTGCGAGAAACCGTCATTATCCGTATCCACATAGTTATCAATGATACCGTCTCCATTTGTATCCACTCCGTATGATTCCACCACATCGGGTATGCCATCATTATCACTGTCGAGGTCATATTGATTGGGAATACCATCCTTATCCTTATCGGCATTATCATTCACGCCATCCCCATTGGTATCTACAAAACCGGGAAAATCCGTGTCATAAAAATTGGGTATGCCATCATTATCCGAATCAGAACCATAATCAAAATTATCGTTTACCCCATCCAGGTTGGTATCCACGTAACCCGGGTAAAGCGGGTCCTTCCAGTTTGGTATTCCGTTGCTGTTATGATCCTGGAGTGCAACCGGATTATTAAACTCCACATAATCAGGTATGCCGTCATTGTCATCATCAATATCTATACAAATGGTTATGATCACTGCTATTCTTGCCGTGTCGGAACAACCCGCACCATTGGTATAATATGCCCAGTAGATGCCTGATGTGGTTACCGGTGCATAGTGGTTAAAACTGTTTGCCGGTATAAAAGGTTTTGCTGAATAAA
>CAZBIK010000280.1:0-360 GCA_964491955.1 uncultured Ferruginibacter sp. | reverse complement strand
TAAAAAGTATATCCCACATATTTCCACCAGGGCAGTGTAATGTTTACAGTAGCACATTTATTGACCAGCAAGGTATCTTTCGGCGTAAAACACGGGCCGGATAATGGCATAATGACCGGTCCCTTGATGATGCAACCTGAATTGACCACACCACTGGAATCAAAAAGCGCACTGCCGGACAACCTGCCCGTATAATTTATTCTTGCACTGTTCCTTAATGATCCCACACAACTAACAATTTTACAGGCTGATGCAGAAACCACTTTAAATTCAACCTGGCTGCCAACACCCGGGCCGATCTTGCCGCCTGCAACTGAATTTGCACCTACCCCTAACCGGAATAATATCCTGTTATTGGTA
>CAZBIK010000279.1:0-4853 GCA_964491955.1 uncultured Ferruginibacter sp. | reverse complement strand
CTGGTTTTTCAAGTATCATAAATTCCAGTTTCTGCAGGTGTTTACCCGTTAAATCATCTTCCACAAACGGTTTTCTTTCCCCGGTGTCTTCATATCCATGCCGTTTATACCAGTCGATTAGTTCACTGCGCACCGAGATCACCGACATATAAATAACTTTGCAATTCAACTGCCGGGCATATTCTTCTGCAGCCTGTAACATTTTTTTGCCGATACCCCTGCCCTGCTGATCCGGCTGTACACTGAACATGCCCAGGTAAATCCTATCGCCATGCTGCTGCAGGTTTACACAGCCGGTCACCTGCTGTTGACCGTTCGTGTATTTTAAAAATACACTGCCGGGTTGCTGTATAACTTCCTGAACATTTTTTTCATCGGTACGGGTATTGCCTGCGATCAGGTCTGCTTCTGTTGTCCAGCCCTGCCGCGATGTTTCGCCACGGTACGCCGTATTTAAAAGGATGGTTATCGCAGGAATATCTGCAATGCCGGCTATGTTAATATGTGGATTTGAAAATGCGTACATTCAGGTCCCAAAATTATATTATTTTTAATACAAAATTCCTGGGTACTGCTGTAGTTGTTCATCAAAACTTAACATTCGGCTGTAAAAAACAAGTTTAACTTTAATACAAACTTTATTTCATGAACTGGCCTGTATTGATCATTTTCGGAATAATTGTAATTGCCTTAATTATTTTCCTGGTTGTTCGTAACCAGCAAGATAAAAAAAAGCTGGAAGAAAAACTCAACAACGACTTTCACAAATCAAAAGACGAGGAAGGGGATGCTGAAACCGATCATGTGCTGAAGTGAATTTTTTCGCTGTTATTCATCTTTCCAGCCCCAGGGCGCAGCGGGTGCAGCGATCGTTTTAGAAAGATCAAAGCGGATGCTGAACAACCTGTCTGATCCCATCCTGCGCAGGTTATAGGTAAAATATTTCCCCGGCAACAGTTCCACCCACCATACATTACCACCCGCAGCCGGTAACATATTCACAGTTTGCTGGTCTGCAGGAAAAAACTGCATGGTGGTTATTCCTGAATTTGAAGTATGTCCGCCATACATGGTTATACTGTCAGCCGATCCGTCGCGGTGCCGGTGATCGTGTTTCAGCATCAATCCGTTGGCATCTTTTGAAAACACCCATGTCCGTGAAAGATCATTACCCACCACAAAAGGAATACGGATACGTTCATCACTGCAGGCACGTACATGCATGACCAGGTTTTTATTTTTAAACAGGGTATCGTTGGCCGGAGCCGAAACTACGGTTCCTGCATAGGCATTGCCACAAAGATGTTGCATTGCATGCCAGAAAGTTTGCTGGTTTACATGAAGTTCAACCTGGGGTTTCATCACCTGTTTTGAAGCCTTACAACCAAATAAAAACAGTAAAATAAACCCTGTTAAAAAATATTTGAACATACTGAAATTTAATATCGTTTGGTTTTACAAAGCAACGGGAACGAGCATTTCCTTTTCCCAGTCACTGTATTTCTTTTTGAGATTTTCAAAAAGAGCCGGGTTTGCCGATCTCATGTCATGACGTTCGCCAGGATCATCTGCCAGGTTAAAAAGATATTCTTCTTTTTTAAATTGCAGGTATTTCCAGTTGCCATCCCGTATGGCCTTTTGCCTGGTTGACTGGAACATCCGCCAATAAAAGGTCCTGTCCATTAATTTTTGCTTCCCCATACAAAAGGGTAAAAGATCTATTCCATCCAGCGGAAATAAAGGGTCTGGTTTTGCTTTGGCTACAGCCAGGATAGTAGCTGTCCAGTCCATGGTAATGGCTGCCTGGTAGGTAATGCTATTGGCTGGAATCACCCCCGGCCACCTGGCAAAGGCCGGTTCCCTGATACCTCCTTCCCATAACTGTTCCTTATAGCCGGAATATATACCCATATCAGAAAATTGTTCTCCTCCATTATCACTTGTAAAAATAACCAGCGTTTTGTCCGAAAGGTTTGCATCATCAATTGTTTTCATTATCCTGCCAACAGCAATATCAAGACTTTTCATTACTGCGGCAAACTTTTCTTTTGTCCCCCCGGCCTTCCAATTCAAACTATCAGGATACCTGTTGTCGCCCGGTGCCTGCAATGGCCAGTGCGGGGCATTGAACATAATGCTGAGGAAAAAAGGTTTTACATGTTTTTGCTTAATTATATCTACAGCCTTTTCCATCCATATATCTGTGAGGTAACCAGTTTTGGTAACGGATCCTTCATTTTCAAAAAGATCGGGTTGTCCTTTTCGATTGGTATGGGAAATATAATCTGTACCTCCTGCATTGAAACCAAAAAAATAATCAAACCCGTTTTTATTGGGACTAAACTCCGGGCCATAGCCTAAATGCCATTTGCCTATGAGGTATGTTTCATACCCGTTTTTTTTGAGCATTGAAGCAACTGAAGGATAATCAGGCGTGAGGCCAACCATACTGTCTTTAGCCCCACCACGCAACGGCTCCATCAATCCAACCGGCGTACGGGCCGGGTAACGGCCAGTCATAAATGCAGTTCGGGTAGGTGTACACAGCGGTGCAGCGGCATACGCATTCATGAATTTTACTCCCTGCGATGCGAGTTTATCCAGGTGGGGAGTCTGATAATCCTTGCGGCCATAACAACCCAGGTCGGCATAACCCAGGTCATCTGCCATGATATAAATGATATTTGGTTTTGAATTTTGGGACTTAACCGGCAAATAAAAGCCATTACATAAAATGACTGCCAGCAGAAGTGAACGAAACATAAGTTTTTCTCAGAAAGATACATGCTTTATTTGATGAATATCAATTTTATCAATTCACTGAATGAAGCTGCCGGTTAAGCCGGTATCTGAATGTACTACCTTTTGGTATCCCTGTCCCAGTTCTTCATTAGATCAGCAACGCTTTTATCCGCCGCTGTTTCCAGGAAAATAGCCAGCTGGTCATCAGCCAGTTTTTCTTTTTGCTCTTTGAATGCATTCCAGAGTTTCCCGGATATGGTTTTGCCGGCTGCGTCATAAATGGCTCCGGCGCCTGCATGCCACCTGCTTTGGTACCAGCCATAATTTTTGGGATGGTGCTGCCCGATCTCGTCGTATCTTTCTTCAACATCTTTAAGGCTGGTGTATGTAAATTCCTTTGTACCGTTTGCAATGACCATGTTGGGAAACAACGTGAGTGCCGGCAATGATCCCGGTTCATTTTCGGCAATATAGGTATGCAGTAAAATATTTACGAAAAGTTCGCCCATCCATTTCCGCTGCATGTTCAATTTACCCTGGAAATGAAAGGCATGGCCCAGTTCATGCAGGGCCAGGAGGTCAAAAAATGCCTGCATGCTAAGGCTGTTGTCGCCGGTACGGTACACAGTTTCTACCTGGTCCCGGATCCCGGGCGGTAATTGATCCAAGGGCGGTAAAAAACTTTTCCAGAAGGCATTGTCTTCCGCAGCTACAACAAGCGTTTTATCATTATTGTAATGCGGCATTCCATACACCGGGAAATTTGTGTAACTGCTCCAGTCTGCCTGGCTCAAAACCAATAAAGTAACCGTGGGTTTAAAGTCGAGTAGCTGTTGATAATAAGCCATTGCCTTATCAACACGGCCGGTAATTGAAGAAGCCCTGGCCTCAAATCCATTGCTGTAAAAAACCTTGACGGCATGATCTTTTAATTCGTTCAGTTTATCAAATGGCTGGGCTTTAACCGCATTGACCAGGAGTAAGGATGCAGCCAAAGAAAGGATAAAGACATGTTTCATAACTTCTGATTTTTGTGATGTAAAAATAGAAGCTATGAAAAAGCTGTAATAGTATAAAGGCGACAATTATAAACGAAGTTCGGCCTGCAGCCGGATTGGTGCATGGTGCAGTTCTTTTTCAATTATTCCCGGGGCAACACCGGCAAATTGTTTAAAGTCGCGGATGAGGTGCATCTGGTCGAAATAACCGCATTCATAGGCAATATTGGTCCAGCTAATGAGTGGAAAATTTTCACGAAGCCGGTATGCTTTGGAGAAACGGACCAGCCTGGCAAATAATTTAGGCGGTATGCCGATCCTTTCCCTGCTTACCCGTTCAAACTGGCGCAGGCTGAGGCAAGAGAGGGATGCCGCTTTTTCAATGGGCAGGTTGCCGTCCAGGCGCATCAGTTCAAGCATGGCAAGGTCGAAGGGCATATTTCTTTTCAACGTTCTCACTTTTTGCAGCAGGAATTTTTCAACAAGCTCTTTGATGCGGTCAAACCCGATGGCTTCCTGTAATTGCTCATTCAGTTCCTGCATTTCACTTCCAAAAAAATCTGTGGCATCATAACTGCCATCGATCATTTCGTTCATGGATATTCCCAGCAGCCGGTACAATCCACCCGGGTGAAAACCCACCCTTACCGCTTTATGGCTATTATTGATATCCAGTGATACACGGGTTAACTGGGGCCCCACGATCACACTGCGGGGTTGTAACACAAAATGGGTTTCCCCGTCTTTCTGAACTTTTATCCGGTCATTGATATAAAAAAATAAAGAGTTTTGCGGTGTGGGCGGGTACGGACAAATAACCGGTTCCCCGTTATTTTCCACTTCAGCATGCACCACCATAATGCAGTTTATAAACTCCTGCAGCAGCGGATGTGCCGTATAAAATTTCATTTGCATTTACGGGTAAGCATTTTTCTTTTTTAATCAACACCCCCTTTTCTTGTTGGGGAACGTTGCTCAGGCCATTTTCCCGGTTCGCCGGTTCTTGAATTAACGGGCAACACAATTTTATCCCTGGGCGCTTTTACCGGATCTTCGCAGGCCATGTAAACAAGTATTGCCGTGAGGATGGCATTGTTCTGCACATCATCAAAA
>CAZBIK010000278.1:0-4874 GCA_964491955.1 uncultured Ferruginibacter sp. | reverse complement strand
CCTGTTGCTGACCGATGGATTCATGCAGATCATCCGGGACCTTAAACAGGGCAGGTTGCAGCCCGACAGCCTTTCTTTAAATAAGGATTCGGTGCTGGTTGATCATTTTTTTATCACCACACTGAATGAATTGCTGGAGAAAAAAAATTTCAACAGCCTGCTTGCATCGCTGCAGCCGGTTCACAAAAATTACTGGGATTTAAAAAAAGGGATCAGGCAGTTTGTCGGCAGTATGGACAGGAGCGAAAAAGTTCAGATTTCATTTCCGTTCAAAAGAGGAGATACAAAGGATTCGCTCCGTTTTATTACACTGCTGCAACAAAGATTACTGGATCATTCCTGTATCGATTCATTACCGGGGTTGCCGGATTCTGCCCGTTTATCCGCAGCCATAAAAAAGTACCAACTGCAAAATAGCCTGCAGGCCGATGGAAGGTACGGTAAAAGGCTGGGGAATGCCCTGAACAATACCGTTACCGAAAAATTTAAACGGTACGCCATCACGCTCGACAGGTATAAACAACTGCCGGTAACAATGCCCGAAAAATATATATGGGTAAATGTACCGGCTTATTTACTGCGTGTGGTTAATGCCGATACCGTTGTATTTGAATCGAAAGTGATCGTTGGTAAACCCGAAACCCGCACACCCCTGCTAACTGCAGAGATCTCGGATCTGATCACATATCCTACCTGGACGGTACCAAACAGCATCATTGTAAAACAATATTTACCCAGGTTAAAAAACAATTCAAATTATATTTCCAGGATCGGCCTGAAATTATTTAATAATAAAGGTGAAGAGATCGATCCGAATACGGTCAACTGGAGTAAATATTCAAGGGGCATTCCTTATAAGGTGATGCAGGGCAGCGGGGATAATAATTCGCTCGGCGTAATCAAGTTTAATTTTAATAATCCCTATGCAGTGTACCTGCATGATACCAACCAGCGTTACCTGTTTAAAAATGCATCCCGTGCTTTAAGCCATGGCTGTGTACGGGTACAGGAATGGGAAAAACTGGCATTCTTTATTGCCCGTAACGACAGCATGTTGGTGGCCGGGAAAGGTACATTGAAATATACGGCTGATTCCATAAAAAACTGGATCGCCGCTAAAGAAATGCGCCGTATTGATGTTAAAAATCATATCCCGCTTTTTATCCGTTACTTTTCCTGTGAAGCCAAAGACGGGAAACTGAAATTCTATGATGATATCTATGGGGAAGATAAATTGCTGATCGAAAAATATTTTGCAAAAAAGTGAAACATCCATGCAGGCATTTTTTATTATCTTTAAGGATGATCCTGTTTAAAAGAACCTCTACATACCATCCCGGGAACAGCATTTTTTATGCAGTCATCATGGTTGTGTTTTTTTTCATTCCGGTGAACGCTTCTGCCCAGGGCCGTACAACAGAAGTTGAAAAAAATCCAAAAAAAACAACCCGTGTTTTTTACGGCCAGGCCAGTTTTTATGCCAATAAATTCAATGGCCGGAAAACAGCCAACGGTGAAATATTTGATCAGAAAAAAATGACCTGTGCCTGCAATGTTTTACCCCTGGGAACCTGGATCAAAGTAACCAATTTAAGGAATGGGCGATCGGTTGTTGTAAAAGTAAATGACCGGATACATCCAAAAATGAGAAGGATCGTTGACCTGTCCAGGACAGCCGCACAAAAACTCGGTTATATATCAAGCGGGTTAACCCGGGTTAAAGTTGAACCTGTTGTTAAAAAACAAAATTCACGCTGATATTTTAATGAAAGGGAACCGCTTGCACAGTGCTAAAATCCAGCACCGATAATAGTTGCAATTATGTGGGTAAAATATTTTAAGATATGGAACTAAGCGACTATTTTTGTTCCGATTTTGAAAATTAACACTTATGAAGAAATTATTATTGGTATTTACCGGCTTAGGCCTTATCACAACCTCCTTTGCACAGGGCGAATACAAAAAACGGCCTTCATTGGGGGTTCATTTTATATTGAATGATTTCAGAACTGCACAAAACCTCCGCACTTCCGGATTGCCTGGTGTGATCCGTTCAAAAGAATGGCACAAAACGAAGAATATGACAGCCGGCCTGGCGCTCAGTTACCTGCAGGGATTAAGCAACAACCTCGATTTTGTAGGTACCCTTTCCGGGTCTTTCCTGGATTACCCGATTGCCGGAAAAGCGCCACGCAACAATCCATCTATGTTGCTGGAAGGAGCTGCAACCGTTAATTTAAAATTATTATCAGATAAATACATTTTTAACCCTTTTCTTACTGCAGGTATCGGCGGCTCCAAATACATCGGTTACTACAGTGCATTCATGCCTTTTGGTGTTGGTGCCCAGGTTAAATTGATCGATGAAGTATATTTATTGCTGAACTCACAATACCGCGTTCCCATTACGGAGAATGCTTCCTATCATTTATACCACAGTTTTGGAATCGCTTCCAATCTCACCAAAAAGAAAGAACCGGCTCCTGTGGTTGTTCCACCGCCTCCTCCTGTTGTTTTGGACCGTGACGGAGATGGTATTCCTGATGCTGATGATAAATGCCCGGATGTTGCCGGCCTGGCTTCTTTGCAGGGTTGTCCCGACAGGGATGGAGATGGTATTGCAGACGGTGATGATAAATGTCCGGATGTTCCGGGCCTTGCCCGTTACCAGGGTTGCCCGATACCGGATACTGATAAAGACGGCATCAATGATGAAGTGGATAAATGCCCAACCGTACCGGGACTTGCCCGTTACCAGGGTTGTCCCATTCCTGATACCGATGGTGATGGTGTAAATGATGAAGAAGATAAGTGTATCAATGAAAAAGGACCGGCTTCAAATTTTGGTTGCCCGCTGATTAGTGAAGAGATCATCAAGCGTGTTAAACTGGCAGCACAGAACATTTTCTTCGAAACTGCCAAATCCAAATTACTACCTAAATCATTTCCTAAATTAAATGATGTGGTTACTATTTTGAAAGAAAATCCTTCATTCAAAGTAGAGATCGACGGCCATACGGATTCACAGGGTAAAGATGAATATAATCAGACTTTATCTGAAGAAAGAGCTGCTTCTGTAAGGGCTTACCTGGTTAGTAAAGGTATCGATGAAAGCCGTTTATCTTCTGCAGGTTACGGAGAAACAACCCCGGTTGCAGATAATAAGACTGCTGCAGGCCGCGCCAAGAACAGGAGAGTGGAAATGACATTGAGAAACTATTAATAGTTAGTAGAGTTATATAATGAATCCCCCCGATGATGAATCGGGGGGATTTTATTTTAAAGCAGGATATTGAATAAATGTATCCTGCCAACTTATTGTAATTTTAAAAATTTTGTTGATATTACTGGTGAAGTGACCATTTGCCGGGTAAAACGGTATTTTATTGGTGAATTGAATGAGGCGGATAAAAAGATTCTGTTGAAAAAATAAAAATTGCCAGTTGGCAGTTCTCAGTGGGCAGTTGGCAGGGAGTAAACTATTCATAGCATACTCCACACTGCCCACCGCCGATTGCCAACTGCTAACTATCTTTGCCACATGTCAAAACATATTTCGGGCTGGGATGATACTATTGTTGCTTTGGCTACACCAACAGGTATTGGTGCCATAGGCGTGATCCGTTTAAGCGGCCCAGGGGCAATTGATATTGTCAATGAATTATTTCCATCGAAGGATCTTTCTAAACAACCAACACATACCATTCATGTGGGTTTTATCCGGGAAGATGATATGGACCTGGATGAAGTGGTTGTTTCCATTTATAAGAATCCAAAAAGTTATACCGGGGAAGATGTGGTGGAGATCGGTTGCCATGGCAGCCCCTTTGTACAGCAACAGGTGATACAGGCATGCATTAGAAAAGGAGCCAGGCTGGCCAAAGCCGGAGAATTTACCCAGCGTGCTTTCCTTAACGGTAAACTCGACCTTACCCAGGCCGAAGCCGTGGCAGATATCATTGCATCCAACACGGCAGCATCACAAAAAACGGCCCTGCATAATATGCGTGGCGGGTTCAGTGAAATTTTAAAAAAGCTGCGTGAAGATCTCATACAGTTTTCTGCATTGATAGAACTGGAACTTGATTTCAGCCAGGAAGATGTGGAGTTTGCCGACCGTAATAAATTTTATGAACTGGTGGAAGATGCACAGTCAGTAACCAATAACCTGTTGCAATCTTTTCAACTGGGCAATGTGATCAGGAATGGTGTAAGTGTGGCCATTATCGGCAGGCCCAATGCCGGCAAAAGTACTTTGCTCAATACATTACTGAATGAAAACCGGGCCATCGTCAGCGAAATTGCTGGAACCACCAGGGATACCGTTGAAGAGATCATAAATATTGATGGAATACTTTTCAGGTTAATTGATACAGCCGGCATCAGGGAACACAGTACAGATGTGATCGAATTGATTGGTATTGAAAAGAGCCGTGAAAAAATTGTACAATCCGATGAAGTGATCTATATTTTTGATGTAAATACCGAGACGCCCGGAGAAGTGGAAGCAGCCGTTGCTTTGATCAGGGAAAAGAACAATAATTATATACTGGTGGGGAATAAAGCAGACCTGTTGGGAACAGAAGCCGCTGCGCAAAAATTTGCCGGTGAAGATGTGCTGTTCATTTCGGCCAAAGAAAAAATGCATATTGACCTGTTGAAACAAAAACTGGTTGATAAAATAATTAAAGGGCATATCAACACCGAAAATACCATCATCACCAATGCCCGCCATTACGAGGCCCTGCAGCAGGTAGGGTTATCGCTCACTGATATCAGGAAAGGGCTGGATAACCATATCCCCGGCGACCTGCTGGCACTCGACATACGCCGCTGCCTGCACTATATTTCCGAGATCACCGGGGATATCAGTA
>CAZBIK010000277.1:0-4900 GCA_964491955.1 uncultured Ferruginibacter sp. | reverse complement strand
TCAGGGCATCCTGGCTTTCAATAAGGAGATCTTAAAAGAAAACTACCCGTTTACCGAACTGCTGGATGGCGATGTGAATGTGCTTATATTCCCCAACCTGGCAGCGGGCAATATTGCCTATAACCTGATGCAGGAAGTAAATGGCACTGATTCAATAGGCCCCATTTTGCTTGGGTTAAAAAAACCGGTACACGTTTTACAACTCGGCAGTTCGATCCGTTCCATATTCAACATGGTTTTGATCGCTGTTGTAGATGCGCAGACAAAATGTAAAACTGATACCAGGGAAGTAGTTAAAAAAAGTAAATGGTGGAAACGGAAAAGCAGTTTAACAAACCAGGAATAGTTTTAATGTACGTTGTACGGTGTACGATATACAATGTACGTTGTACGATGTACGATGTACGACATCATAATAAAATTAAAAAATCATAAACACGTACATCGTACATTGTACATCTAACATAAAAATTGTACGTACTCATAAACAATTTAAATATTCATACTTTCGTACATCGTACATTGTACAACTAACATATAAACTGAATGCTTTTTTTCAACCATTTTGGACGGTATATTTTAATGCTTCGTGGCATGTTTACCAGGCCCGAAAACATGCGCATGTACTGGAAAGAGCTGATGCACCAGTGCGTTGAGATCGGTATTGGATCGCTGGGCATTGTGATCATCATTTCGGTATTTATGGGTGCGGTTAGTGCCGTTCAGACTTCCTATCAACTGGTCAGCCCGCTGATACCCGCAACCACCATCGCCCAGATCGTACGCGATACCGTTATCCTTGAATTTGCACCAACTGTGGTTTGCATTGTACTGGCCGGTGTTGTGGGCAGCAAGATCGCCAGTGAACTGGGTAATATGCGGGTGAGCGAACAGATCGATGCCCTTGAGATCATGGGGATCAATACCAAATCGTACCTGATCATGCCAAAGATTGCAGCCTGTTTACTTACAATTCCCATGCTCGTTGTATTATCAATGGTACTGGGTATTTTAGGCGGACGGCTTGCAGGAACCGCTACAGGTATTATTTCAACAGATGCCTATGACATGGGTTTGCTGATGAACTTTATCCCCTACAACGTATTTTTTGCACTGGTAAAGGCATATACATTTGCATTCATCATCAGCACCATACCATCTTATTATGGTTACTATGTAAAAGGCGGTGCCCTGGAGATCGGAAGAAGCAGTACAAAAAGTGTGGTCGTTGCCTGTGTAATGATCTTATTTGCAGATTATATCCTTGCAGCATTACTGCTGGATAAATAAAAAGCCGAATTCGAATGTTCAGGCTTTGAAATGAAGTTTTATTAAATAACCTTCTGCAATTGGCAGAGTCTAAAAAGCCCCTTTAGGGGTTTGGGGTATGATCGAATTTAAAAATATACGGAAAAGTTTCGGCGATAAAGTTGTGCTGGATGATGTGAGCCATATTATGGAAACGGGCAAGGCCAATTTAATTATCGGCCAGAGCGGCAGCGGAAAAACGGTTTTACAGAAATGCCTGGTCGGGTTATTTGAGCCTGATGCAGGTGAGATCATCTACGACGGCCATAGTTTTACCGACATGAACATTGATGAAAGAAAGGAACTTCGGCAGCAGATCGGTATGCTGTTCCAGGGATCGGCCCTGTTTGACAGCATGACGGTTGAACAGAACATCATGTTCCCGCTGGATATGTTCACCACAAAAACCTTTTCCGAAAAATTAAAGCGTGTGAATGAAGTGCTGGAAAGGGTAAACCTGGAAGACATCAATAAAAAATATCCTGCCGAACTGAGCGGCGGTATGAAAAAAAGGGTGGGAATTGCCCGTGCCGTTGTACTCAATCCCAAATATTTATTCTGCGATGAACCCAACTCGGGACTTGATCCGCAGACATCCATGGTGATCGATAAACTCATCCTGGATATCACCCGTGAGTTCAACACAACCACGGTCATCAATACCCACGACATGAACAGTGTGATGGAAATGGGCGAAAATATCATTTACCTGTACGAAGGCAAAAAAGAATGGACCGGCAATAAAAAAGACATCATCTTCTCAAAAAATGAATTGCTCAACGGGTTCATTTTTGCATCTGAGTTTCTACAGGACGCCAAAGACATGCGGATGCTTGAAGCAAAAGGAAAGATCAGTGATGACCGGGATATGGATGACCTGCTGAAAGGCGGAAAACTGGGGTAAACCAACCGTCTTTTGCATTCTAAATCTTATTTCTAAATTCCTGAACTGAGCCCCGGTAACCGGCAGCCTGTATTTATCCTGCCGGGATCAAAAGCATACAACCAAATATCCTTTTACCAATAACCTGTTCTCCCTTATCTTTGCGGCATTCATTATTAATTATTCATTCTCAATTATCAATCAATCCATGGCTGTTTTAGTTAACAAAGATTCCAAAATAATTGTACAGGGCTTTACCGGTACCGAAGGTACGTTTCATGCTACCCAGATGATCGAATACGGCACTAAAGTTGTGGGCGGGGTTACACCGGGTAAAGGCGGGAGCACACACCTGGATAAGCCTGTATTCAATACTGTGGCAGATGCCGTTAAAACAACCGGCGCTGATGTAAGCATTATTTTTGTACCACCTGCTTTTGCCGCTGATGCCATCATGGAAGCTGCGGATGCGGGTATTGCCCTCGTGGTTTGTATCACCGAAGGGATCCCTGTACAGGATATGGTGAAAGTGAAAAATTATTTACAAAATAAAGCAACAAGACTGGTTGGACCTAACTGCCCCGGTGTAATAACAGCTGAAGAATGCAAGGTGGGCATCATGCCCGGTTTTATTTTTATAAAAGGAAGGATCGGCATTGTTTCCAAATCAGGTACATTAACCTACGAAGCTGCCGACCAGGTAGCCAAGGCAGGACTTGGGATTTCAACAGCTATCGGGATCGGTGGCGATCCCATCATTGGCACCACCACCAAGGAAGCGGTTGAATTATTCATGAATGATCCAGAAACCGATGCGATCGTTATGATCGGTGAGATTGGCGGGGGCATGGAAGCCGAAGCGGCACACTATATCAGATCAACCGGTAATAAAAAACCCGTGGTTGGTTTTATCGCCGGGCAAACAGCGCCTCCCGGCCGCCGCATGGGCCATGCCGGAGCTATTGTTGGCGGCGCCGATGATACCGCGGCTGCCAAAATGAAGATCATGGCCGAATGTGGTATTCATGTAGTTGCCAGCCCGGCAGATATAGGTAAAACAATGGCTGAAGTGATGAAGAAATAATCAACAGAAAATATTTACTGATCCCCTGATTCTCCAGGGGATTTTTTTTGCCGGTATTATTTTCCCGGCAAGCAAGATGGGATCATCATAAAATATTTCTTTTCGCCTTACCGGCTTCCCTGCGATAAAAAAACCGGGGCACCGCCCCGGTCCGGCCTGCAGCCATGCAGGCCTGAAGTATAGCCATGAAAGTTTAGATCATCATTTACGGTTCTGAATATAATTCATCAATTCTTCTTTACTGCTGCTGAACGAAAAGGCATCGTACAGTATAAAATAATTGCCTTTGTCCGTAGTATAATCGTAGGCAAATTTTGCGATCTCCAGCCTGTTCTTTTCAAAACTGAATAACCCCATCATTTCCTTTACCTGTGCGGTATTCACAAAATTCACACCGATAACCTGTTTGGCAATTTTCATCCGGTTATCATCAAAACTTTCCCTTTTCAGTGTTTGCTTCAGCTGTTCAAAAGTATTGTTATCCATTGCAGACCTGCTGTAGCGGTCGTAGTACCTGTCGTTATCATCCACACCCCAGTCATCATCATCATCATCACCATAACCCCCGCTGATCAGCTGTTCATCAACAAATACTTTTCCAAAACGGTTAATGGTAATGTCAACATGGTGCTGCGCTTTTACAAAAACGTTTTTACTGTACAGCAACTGGTATCCTGCATTGCGATTATTGTTGCCGTTTCCCCGGTTGCGTTCATTGACCTGCCTGAATATTTTTACAGCATGGTTCCCGCTGTTCAGGTTGTTGATCATCACCACGTTGTTGCTGGCGGAGTATTTTTTCCCGTTAACCATAACCCGTATGCCGGAATTGCCCGAATTGGTGATACTGAGTTTAACCTGGGCGGATAATCCGGTTACCAGGAAAAGTGCTGCTAAAAGTGTAAAAATCTTTTTCATGCTGTTTGGGTTTTATAGAATTATATTTTCAAATGCTGTGCCGTTATTAAAAAATAAAAACATAATATAAAGTTAAAGAAAATATTTACGGCAGGCTTATGCAAACGGGTTTGGTATTTCATCTAACTGTTGTTGAGTTTATTTATACCGGTCATACAACTCATCCGCAACAAATTGTATCTTGTAATGAAATACCCGATTATGTCTTTAAATAAATTATTCCTGGTTATTTTTTTGTTAACCGGGATCGCAACAACCAATATGGCCCAGACAAAAAATGATTACGCTGCAAACTGGAAGAAAGTGGAAGCCCTGGAAAAAAAAGGGCTTACCAAAACCGCACTGCAGGAAGTAATGGTTATTTATAACCTCGCCATTAAAGATAACCAGGATGCCCAGCAGATAAAAGCCTGCATGTACCAGGTAAAATACCGGAATATGGTGGAGGAAGACAGCCATGAGAATAATATATTTTTTGTAGACACGCTCATTGCCAAAGCCAAAACACCTGCAAAAAATATTCTGCAAAGCATGCAGGCCGAAATGTTCTGGCAATACCTGCAGAATAACCGCTGGAAATTTTATGACCGCACCAAATTGGCTGAAGAAAAAAGCAAGGATATTACCACCTGGAGCATTGATAAACTATATGCAACGATCTCCAAATTGTATAAAGCCTCCTTACAAAATGACCCCCTGTTAAAAAA
>CAZBIK010000276.1:0-4903 GCA_964491955.1 uncultured Ferruginibacter sp. | reverse complement strand
CCAGGCGATGCGCAACACGATGATGCAGCCTTCGGAAATTGCAGAACTGGTATTGCAGATACAGCAGTTTGACCCCCCGGGTATTGCTGCCCGCAACCTGCAGGAATGTTTGTTGCTGCAGCTTGAAAGAAAAGCCCATGAAGGCAAACACGTGGAAATGGCCATCAGGGTCCTGGAAAAATACTTTGAAGAATTTACAAAAAAACATTACGAAAAAATTCAGCGTGGCCTCGATCTGAATGATGAACAGTTAAGGGAAGTGATCAGCCAGATCGTAAAACTGAACCCCAAACCGGCCGGCGCCGTTAGTGAAAACAACCGTGCGGAAAGCTATGTGGTGCCCGATTTTTTTATTTACAACAATGCAGGCACCCTCGAATTAACACTCAACAATAAAAATGCACCCGACCTCAGGATAAGCGAAGGATACCGTGATATGCTAAAAGAATATGACCGCGGCAGCAAAAAAGACAAAAGGCAGAAAGAAGCGGTCCTGTTCATCAAACAGAAAATTGATGCCGCCAAATGGTTCATCGATGCCATCAAGCAACGGCACAACACCCTGCTGAACACCATGGAAGCCATCATGAATTACCAGCATGATTTTTTTGTGTCGGGGGATGAAACCGACCTGCGGCCCATGATCCTGAAACACATTGCAGAGGCCACAAACCTCGATATTTCCACTGTTAGCCGTGTGGCCAACAGCAAATTTGTACAAACAGAGTTTGGCACCTACCGGCTCAAATTTTTCTTCAGCGAAAGCCTCCAAACCGACAGTGGCGAGGAGGTAAGTACCCGGGAAGTTAAAAAGATACTGAGCGATATTATTGAATCTGAAGATAAAAAACACCCCTACAGTGATGAAAGATTAACAGAAATGCTGCAGGAAAAAGGATACAATATAGCCAGGCGCACTGTGGCCAAATACAGGGAGCAATTGAATATTTCAGTTGCCCGGTTAAGAAAAGAATTATAACAGCACGCCCGCTTTGCAGGCAGCTGGCAAACTCCATAAAGAAAGGTATAAATATTTATTATGGTCCGGGAAATAAACTTAACGCAACCAGGGGTAAAAGACCTCAAACAGGAGGATCACCTGGTACTGCGGATCTTTGCACACCTGTTCTCTGTTGTATTTCACCCTTTGTTCATCCCTTTTTATGTAGTTGCATTTTTGGTTTACTACCACCCGTCTTATTTTTCGGGTCTTGGCTTTTATACAAAATTTGAAATATTACGTTCGGTTGCCTTTAATACCATTTTATTTCCTGCTTTTGCATTATTGGTAATGAAAGGACTGGGATTTGTAAAATCCGTTTTTTTGCATTCACGGCAGGACCGCATTGGCCCTTATCTCGCCAACATGATCTTTTATTTCTGGATGGCAAGGGTGTTCTTCAATTTCAAACCGGAGTTAACCCCGGTGCTGGCTACATTCATGACCGGTGTTTTTTTGACAACGGCGGCCGGGTTGATCGCCAATATCTATTTAAAGATCAGCATGCATGCCATCGGTTGTGGCGGCTTACTCGGCATCTTTATCATTATTATGAACAGCCACAGCATGTTAATGACCTGGCCATTATCCATTGCTGTATTAATAACCGGTGTCGTTTGTACATCCCGATTAATGGTAAGCGACCATACTCAAAAAGAAATATACAGTGGCCTTGTTGTGGGTTTGATCTGCCAGTTTGCAGCTGCTATTGCGATCTTATAAAAGGAAGGAAGGTTTTTTAATAACCAGGGAAGGCAAGCTTTGAAAGCTTGCCTTCCCATCACGTTTTATTACAAAAAGGCCCTGCATGATGCAGGGCTCTTTTCCTGTTGTACCTAACAAAAAAACTTTAAAACTGTAGATGAAATATAGTTTCCCTGTCAGTATTTTTAATGATATGATTTTTTTTGATCAACCCGGTCGGCTTACTATATACAATTGCGCAGTTCTGTAAGGAAGGCAGTTGGTATTTATGGGCCGGATTAAAAGGTTTAAAATGCTATTGTATAAATCGTATTTCCATAACCTTTTATTGTGCATACATCCAAATGCCTGCAGATATAATTAAACAGTATATAACAAACAGTAATTACACTTCGGCGCTTTCCATTTATTTAATACCAACTGGTAAAAATGCTTATTAACATAAAATTTATAATGTATGCCTGTTTAAGGCACATATAGTATATAGTTAAGCCTGTATAATTGTATCTTTGCCCACAATGAAAAAGCTGATGTACATGAAGATGTTTTTTAACCTGCTGTTTTTTTTATCGGTTTTATCGGTACAGGGAAACTCTCAAAAAGGCGGATTTGATAAAACGGCCTTTTACAGTGCCATGGCGGCAAATAACCTGGAGGCCATCAATACGCAGCTGAATATTATAAAATCGGTATCCATCATGGAAAAAGAGGCTTATGAAGGTGCCTTGCTGATGAAAAAAGCCGGGCTTGTAACCAAAGCCAAAGAAAAGCTGAGCCTTTTTAAAACCGGCCGTTTAAAACTGGAAGCGTCCATTAAAAAAGACAGCGGGAATACTGAATTTAATTTTCTGCGGCTGATCATACAGGAACATGCACCCCGTGTTGTTGAATACCGCCATAACCTGGAAAATGATATCGCTGCCATACGTTCCAATTTTAAAACACTTCCCCAGGTTGTTCAGCAGGCTATTCAGGATTACAGTAAAAAATCAAAGGTTTTAAACAAGCTTTAGCCTCAATCTGCAGTTCATGAGTAAAAAAATTCTTGTTATTTATTATACGCAATCCGGGCAACTGGAAAATATACTTGACCGTTTTACTGCACCATTATCAGAAGCCGGCAATAAGGTTGAAAAAGTACGCGTACATGTTGCCAAAGATTACCCGTTTCCCTGGACAGGCAAAAGTTTTTTTGCCGTTATGCCTGATTGCGTTTTAGGCGTACCCACCGAACTAAAACCATTTCAGCTTTCAGAAAAAAAATACGACCTGGTCATCCTTGGTTACCAGGCATGGTTTCTTTCGCCAAGCATACCGGCCAATTCCATATTACAGGATCCTTCCGTTAAAGCTGTTTTGAAAGATACCCCTGTAATTACCATTACCGGTGCCCGGAACATGTGGATCAGTGCCATGCAACGCATCAAAAAAATATTAAAGGCAGCCGATGCAAAACTGGTTGGCAGTATTTCCCTGTTTGATAAACACCACAACCTCATCAGTTTTATCACCATTTTTTACTGGATGTTCAAAGGCAAAAAAGGACGCTTATTGAATATTTTTCCAAAACCCGGTGTATCAGATGCTGATATTGAGCACACCAGGCACTATGGAATGACTGTTCAAAAATATCTTAATGCCCAAAACTGGGATGGCCTCCAGGACGAACTGGTACAACAAAAGGCCATTGAAGTAAAATATAATTTAATGTTTATCGAATCAAAGGCAAGTAAAATATTTGCCATTTGGGCAAACATCATCGCAAAAAAGAAAAAAAAGACAGCCTGGCTTGTTGCATTCAAATATTATCTTTTAATTGCACTGTTTATAGCAGCCCCGGTAATACTAACGATCGATTTTATTTTCTTCAAACCATTTTTATCGGAACGCATAAAAAAACAAAAACAACTTTATTCAGGCGTAACTTAATCAAAATACCAGATGTCATTAAACGAGGTTTACATAACAAATACTTCTTCATTTTTTCCCAATAACCCGGTCACCAATGATGAAATGGAAGAATACCTGGGTTACATCAATGATGCCCCCTCCAGGTCAAAAGCCATTGTGCTGCGGAACAATGGTATTAAAAACAGGTTTTATGCCCTTACCAAAGAGGGTGTGGCCACGCATACCAATGCCGAGATGACCGCCCTGGCTGTAAAAAAACTATTTGAAAAAGATCCGGATGATATCAGATCAATAGAACTGTTAAGTACAGGTACATCCACACCCGACCAGTTGATGCCATCACATGGTGTTATGGTACATGGATGGTTGCCCGAAACAAATCCCATCGAAGTGGTTTCACCGGCAGGTGTATGCTGTGCGGGTATGCATGCCTTTAAGTATGCCTACCTGGCCACCAAGGCAGGAGAAGTGCAAAAATCTGTAGCTACAGGTTCCGAACGTTTTTCCATTTCCTTACTGTCGGCAAATTTTGAAGATGAAGCCAAAAGATTGAGTGAACTGGCAGCAGACCCTTACATTGGTTTTGAAAAAGAATTTTTAAGATGGATGCTCTCCGACGGTGCTGCTGCATTCCAGCTGTCCAATAAAAAAAATGAGCAGGGTATCAGCCTTAAAGTTGAATGGATGGAAGGTTATTCCTATGCCAATGAACTGGAGCCCTGTATGTACCAGGGATGCGAAAAGCTTAAAGACGGGTCCTTAAAAAGTTACAAGGATTACGAACCACATGAGATCATGAACCAGTCGTTACTCAGCATAAAACAGGATGTAAAACTGCTGAGTAAAAATATTGTTTTATATGGCGGCTATGGCGTTAAAGCTTCCCTGGATAAGCATGGCGTTAAATCTGAAGAGATCGATTATTTTTTGCCACACATGAGCAGTGAATTTTTTAAAGAAAAGATTTACCACCAGTTAATAGCCAACGGAACCGGCATCATGTGGGATAAATGGTTTGTAAACCTGAGCCGTGTAGGCAATGTTGGTGCAGCTTCGGTCTATTTTATGGTTGATGAACTCTTTCACAGCGGTAAACTGAAAGTAGGAGATAAGATCTATTTACTGGTTCCTGAAAGCGGCCGTTTCTCATATATGTACAGCCTGCTTACCGTTTGCTGATGAATTCTTAAGCAGTTTGTTGTAATTTCATCCTTCCATGTTTAATGTTTTTCTGCATTATGAAATGAGCCATAATCAAAAGATGAATAACAACTGTAATGGTTATAG